>DASXUN010000030.1 GCA_036504815.1 Gemmatimonadaceae bacterium
GCACGTGGCGTGGGTGCCGACGCTCGACATCTACGAGGCGAGCCGCGACCTGCAACGCGCGCAGAACCAGCCGTGGTTCAGGGACATGCTGCACCCGTCGCTGGCCAACTACTTCAAGCCGGATCCGGCCAACCACGGCTCCTACTTCATCGGCTGGAGTTCCACCGACGAGGTCTACTGGAAGGAGAACTACCGCATCTGGATGGCGGCGTTGCGCGATTTCGAGCGCAAGGGTGGCGTGGTGGGCTGCGGGGACGACGCGGGCTTCATCTACGAGATGTACGGCTACGGTCTCATCCGCGAGATGGAACTCCACGAGGAGGCAGGCTTCCAGCCGCTGAAGGTCATCCAGCACTGCACCGGCAACAACGCGAAGATCCTCGGCAAGGAGAACGAGATCGGGCGCGTACGCACCGGCTTCGCGGCGGACCTGCTGGTCGTGGACGGCAATCCGCTCGAGGACATCAAGACGCTGTATCCGACCAACCAGGTGCAGTTGAAGGACGGCAAGGAGGTGCGCGCCGGTCTCGAGTGGACGATCGCCGGCGGCGTGCCCTATCACGTGCCGACGCTCGTGGCACGCATCCGGGCGATCGTGGACTCGGCGAAGAAGCGGTGATTCGTCGCTAGCGCACGAGGAAGGGATGGCCGGCCAACTGCGCCGCGATCCAGTCCTGCACGCGCTCGACCTGCTGGTTGCTGGTCGTGTAGTTGTTGTGCTGGAACGAGAAGAGCAGGAGCTTGCCGTCGGCCGTGGTGACGTAGCCGGAGAGTGAGTGCGAGCGGTCGACCGTGCCGGTCTTCGCGTGCACGTTCCCCTGCGCCGGGGTGTTGCGCATCCGGTTGGCGATCGTGCCGTCCACGCCGCCGATGGGGAGCGCGTCGTAGAAGATCTTGAAGTCGTCGCGCTTGCGCATGCCGTCGAGGATCTTCACGATCGACGCGGGCGTCACGTAGTCATGCCGCGACAGGCCGCTGCCGTCGCGCACGACGACCATCGTGGAATCGGCGCCGAACTCGGCCATCTGCCGCTCGATGACGCGCCGCCCGCTGTCCACGCTGCCGACGCCGGTCTTCTCGAGCGCCAGGGTGCGCAGCAGGATCTCGCCGATCTGGTTCTGCGACGGCTTGAGGAAGCGCGGCAACACCTCGCTCAGCGGCGCGGAGGCCATGGTGAACAGGGGCGTCAGTCCGTCGAGCGTGGCATCGGGAGTGCGCACGATAGGCCCGCGCACGGTGATGCCGCGGTCGGCGAGCGCCTCGGCGAACGCCTGCAGCCAGGCGCTGGCCGGCTCGCGAATGGCCACGGTGGCGCGCACGCTGTCCTGCGGCGCCACCCAGCCGCGCAGCCGCACGACGGGGACGGCGCCGCGCAGGTCGGTGACGCCGCGCGCCATGCCGCTGCGCGACGCGGCGAGGCGTCCGCCCGCCGCCGGCGCTCCCGGCCGGGCTGCGGACGCGGGAACGGTGGACGGGTCGGTGGTGACCATCTCGGCTTCGACGCGCGGCGCGGTGCGGGCGGGCGCCGTCACGACACGCACCGGATCGCCAGGCCTGTCGCCGCCATAGACCGTGATGCGCGCCACGCCTTCGTTGAACATCAACTCATCGATGGCCGCCCCAGAGGTGGTTTCGAGGTTGCCCCAGTCCCAGTCGCCGATGGTGGTGTCCGGGAAGGCATTGCCGCCCTTGACGATGGAGCCCGCGATTTCGCGGATCCCGCGCGCGTAGAGCGACTCGGCCGCCGCGCGCAGCGGCTTCATCGCATCGCCGCCCTGCAGCGCGTCACTCACGGTCGGGTCGCCGCGTCCCGCCACCACCAGATCGCCGCGCAGCACGCCGTCCACCACTGGCGCGGACGAGAGAAACCCCGTCGTGAAGCGGTAGTTCGCACCGAGCTGCACGAGCGCCGTGGAGCCGGACGTCAGCTTCATGTTGGACGCGGGCATGAACAGCTTGCCGGCGTTGTGCGAGTAGAGGGTGTCCCCCGAGACCGGCTCGACGATGAGCAGGCCGAGGTGCGAGTTGTGAAACATCGGGTCGGCGACCAGCGAGTCGATGCTGTGCTGGAGGACCGCGCGCGTGTAGACGGGCGACGGCGCGCCCGAAGGCGCCGGGTGACAGGCGGCGCCGAGCACGAGTGCGCCGAGAGGGAGTAGGCGTCGGATCATCCAGCGAACATCCCGTTCCACCAGAGTGCTGTCAAGCAAAACGCGACGGTATCGCAAACATCTGTCGTCGCGGCGCGCGGCGCGGACTCTAGCGGAGCGCCACCGGGGGACGTCGATTCGATAAGTCGGAGATACGCCGGACGTCGTGTCGGTTCGCGCCCCCCTTGTCCGCCAGCCGCCGGAGGGAATCTCATGAAGCGGAAGCTGGGTGCAGTCGCACTCCTTCTCTTGTTCGCGCTTCCTGCTGCACTGCGCGCGCAGGAGAACATCGTATCGGGCACCGTCGTGGTGGAAGGTTCACAGCGACCGCTGGTCGGTGCTCAAGTCGCCATCGCCGAGCAGGCCGGCAAGGGGGCGGTCGCGGACGCCAACGGTCGCTTCCGCATCGTCGGACTGACCGGTACCACCGTGACGCTGAACGTGCGCGCCATTGGTTACCGCCAGGTCACGCAGCAGGTGCGCGTGGGCACGACGAACCTGCGCGTGGCCATGCAGGAACGCGCGCTCGAGCTGAACGCCATGGTCGTCACCGGGACGGCCGGCGGCGCGCAGAAACGCGAGCTCGGCACGGCGGTCTCGCCCGTGAAGGTGGCCGACGTCGTGCAGTCGGCGGCCATTCCGACGGTCGAGGCGCTGCTCAACGGGCGCGCCCCGGGCGTGACGGTCATCCAGACGTCGGGGCAGGTGGGCGCGGGCGCGCAGGTGCGCATCCGCGGCATCGGCACGTTCTCGCTGTCGAGCACGCCGCTGGTGTATGTGGACGGCGTGCGCGTGGACAACGCGCTGACCAACGGCGTGGCGCGCATGAACGACTTCGACCCCGAGCAGATCGAGAGCATTGAGGTGCTGAAGGGGCCGGCCGCGGCAACCCTCTACGGCACCGAGGCGGCGCGCGGCGTCATCAACATCATCACCAAGCGCGGCGCCTCGGGCGGCACGCGCTACACGTTCACCATCAAGCAGGGCAACGCGTGGTTTGACGACTCGCAGAACCGCATTCCGGTCAACTACTGGTACAATCCGGCGGACTCGACCGTCTGGTCGACGCACCTGCCGACCACCGAAGCCGCCCGCGGCACGCCCCTGTTCAAGAACGCGCCGAACTCATCCTACTCGGCGAGCGTCAGCGGCGGCACGGGGACGTACCGGTACTATGCCGCCGGCGACGTGAGCGCGGCGGAGGGCATCACGACGCAGAACTCGCGCACGTCGAAGAGCGTGCGCACCAACCTGAGCGTCGTGCCCAACAACCAGTTCTCGCTCGAGTCGAGCGTGGGCTACGTCACGAGCCACACGAACCTGGCGTGCGAAGGGTCGTGCGG
Source organism: Gemmatimonadaceae bacterium (assembly GCA_036504815.1). Lineage (NCBI taxonomy): Bacteria > Pseudomonadati > Gemmatimonadota > Gemmatimonadia > Gemmatimonadales > Gemmatimonadaceae > Gemmatimonadaceae bacterium. Next base: position 3,494 of record DASXUN010000030.1, read on the forward strand.
CGGCGTGCTCTGGGCGTCCGAGTACTCGCGCCCGACGCGCACGCTGAAGTACTGCCAGTACACGAACAACACGACACGGGGCTGCGGCTGGTCGCGCGGCGCCTACACGAGCCCGCCCGAGGTGTACAACGCGACGCTCTCGTGGCAGGACCTGCGGCGCTTCACGGGGAGCCTGAACCTCAAGTACGAGCCGTTCAAGTGGCTGTCCAATCGCCTGCTCATCGGCACGGACTACACGCTCGAGGATATCAACGGCTACACCCCCTACCAGACGGACTCCGTCATCGTCTTCTTCATGGGCTCGGGATTCGACGGCTCGCGGTCGATCACGAACCAGCAGACGACGTACAACACGTACGATTTCTCGAGCTCCATCCAGCACCAGATCCGGCCCGCGCTGCGCTCGAAGACGAGCGTGGGCATGCAGTACTACACGAACCAGGGCGTGAGCGTCTCGGCGTCCGGGACGAAGTTCCCGACCCCGGGACTGTCGACGATCACGGCGACGGGCGTGAAGGGATCGCCCACCTCGAACTCGACGGCGAACAACACGCTGGGCTTCTACGGCCAGGAAGACCTGGCCCTGAATGACCGGCTGTTTGTCGGCGCCGCGCTCCGCGTGGACAACAACAGCGCGTTCGGCAGCGAGGCGAGCTGGGTGCAGTATCCCAAGTTCAGCGTCTCGTGGGTGGCGAGCGAGGAGCCCGCGGCCCGCGCCTTCATCCCGAAGGTGATCGAAGACCTGCGCTTCCGCCTGGCCTACGGCGGTTCGGGCCAGCAGCCGGGCGTCAACACGGCGCTGCGCACCCTGACGCCGGTGGCGGGACCCGGATCGGCCACGGTGCTCACGCCGGGGACGTTCGGCAACGAGAACCTGAAGCCCGAGCGCGTGATGGGCCTGGAACTCGGCTTCGAGGCCGGCCTGTGGAAGGACCGGATCGGCATCGATTTCACGTATTACAGCGACGTGTCGCACGACGCGATCCTGTCGCGATCGGTGGCCCCGTCCACCGGATTTGGTGGCAGCTCGCAGTTCACCAATGCCGGCCAGATCAACAAGCACGGCGTCGAGCTGTCGCTGAAGGGACAGGTGTTCAATGAACAGCACTATGGCTGGGACGTGCAGTTCAACATCGGCGGGCACAAGAGCGAGATCATCAAGCTCAGCGGCCTGAAGGGCGACACGATGATCGTGATCGGCACCGCCCCGCCGGTGGCGCACAAGATCGGCTATTCGCCGTTCGATCTCTTCACGTACGAGATCGTCAGCGCCACGTACGATCCGGCGACGCGCAAGGCGACGAACCCCATGTGCGCGGACGGCAAGGGCGGGGTGATGCCGTGCTTCATCCCGGGGTCGACGAGCGTGCAGGCCCCGCTGCTGTACATGGGGCACTCGATTCCGACGACGGAAGGCTCGGTGGCGAACACCTTCCGCTACCGCATGTTCAAGCTGCACGTGCTGACGGATTTCCAGACGGGATTCCGCAAGCTCGACAACAACCTGCGCATCCGGTGCCAGTTGAACGCCACCTGTCCCGAGGCGGTGTGGCCGGACAAGTTCGCGCCGGAAGTCGTCGCCGTCGTGCAGAACTCGGGCACGCTGCGCGATTACTTCATCAAGGACGCCAACTTCTGGAAGCTGCGTGAGGTGTCGCTGACGTATGACGCGCCCGATCGACTGGCGCGCAAGTACCTGGGTTCGAGCGGCCTGAACGCCACGTTCACGCTCCGCAACCTGCATACGTGGACGACGTACAAGGGGCTCGATCCGGAGAACAGCCTGGGTGGCCAGAGCGGCAGCATCGCGCTCAGCCAGGCCGAGTATCCCACGCTCGCGTCGGCGCTCCTCACCATTCGGCTTTCGTACTGAGGCGACCATGACCAATACCAATACCAAGCCTCGGAATGTGCGGCGCGCGGAACGTCCGGCTGCCGTGCTCTGGCGGAGCATCGCGGTGCTCTCCGCCGCTGCTGTCGTCATCGCCTGTGACACGGGGCGGATGCTCGACGTGAAAGCGCCGAACAGCGTGCCGGTCACCGTGTTTGAGAACCCCGCCAATGCCGCGCTGATGGTGAACAGCGTCATTGGCGACTTTGAATGCGCGTGGGGTGGTTACGTGGTCTCGACCGGCATCCAGTCGGACGAGCTGCAGGATGCCACGCTCACGGCCGCCAACTGGCAGCTCGACCGGCGTGACGATGGCTTCACGTCGGGGAGCTACGGCACCGCCGGCTGCACGGGGACGCAGGCGATCTACACGCCGATGTCCACGGCGCGCTGGGGAGCCGACCAGGCCGTCACCCGGCTTGCCGGGTGGACCGACGCGCAGGTCACCAACCGCGTGACGCTGCTGGTGCAGGCGAACGTCTACGCCGGCTTCAGCTACGCGGCGCTCGGCATGGCAATGTGCCAGGCGGCCTTCGACCTTGGCCCGCTCGTGGACCAGAAGGGGATGTTCGCGCTGGCCGAGAAGCGGTTCAGTGATGCCATCACCGCGGCGTCGGGGGTGGCCTCGCTGACGACCTACCTGAATGCCGCGTATGCGGGACGGGCGCGGGTGCGCCTGTACCAGCACAACCTGGCCGGCGCGGCGGCCGATGCGGCCCTGGTGCCGAAGGGCTTCGTCTTCAACGCGGCAATGGATGCCAACAATCCACGGCGCTACAGCCACGTGTATCAGGCGATCGTGCAGAACACGAACACGTCGGTGGAACCGACGGCGCGGATGCTGAAGACGGAGCAGGGTGAGACGGACCCGCGGTCGGCGACGCAGCAGCTGTCGGGCAAGGCGTCGGATGGCTTCACCGACAAGTTCGTGCCGACGAAGTACTACGGCGCGACGCTCACGGCGGGGCAGGGCATACCGCAGTCCATCACCCGGTACGAGGAGGCGCAGCTGATCCTCGCCGAGGCACAGGGTGGCGCGAACGCCGTGAACATCATCAACACGCTGCGGGCGACGGTGAACCTGAAGCCGTACACCGGCGCGACGGATGCGGCGTCCATCACCGCGCTGATCGCGAGCGAGCGGCAGCGCGTGCTGTTCGTCGAAGGGCTGCGCATGTTCGACGTCGAGCGGCTGAACCTGCCGCTGGTGCCGGCGCCGGGCAGCGCCTTCCGGCTGGGCGGCGTGTACGGCAACACCGTCTGCATGCCGTTGCCGGACATCGAGCGCGTCAACAATCCCAACGTGGACGTCTCGAAGTTGATCACGGGGATCAAGGGAGGCTTCCCGCTGCCGTAGGCCATGACGCCGCCGGCGGCGCGCCGGATGGCGCCAATGGCGGCGGACAGGAGGTTGCATTAGAACTAGGGACGGCCAGCGCAGCAACGACGGCGCTGGCCGTTCTGTCGGCCTCAACCCGAGGTGCCCCCCATGCTCGGACCGCTCGCGCAAGTTGCCGTCACCTTCCATGATGTACCGCGGGCCATGGCCTGGTACCGCGACGTTCTGGGCCTGCCGCTGATCTTCGAGACCAACGGCCTGGTCTTCTTCGCGATGGGCGACGTACGCCTCATGATGACCGCTCCGGAACAGCCGGAGCATGACCATCCGGCGTCGGTGCTCTATTTCAAGGTCGCGAACATCGACGAGTCGTACACGGCGCTCGCCGCCCGTGGCGCGACGCTCGAGGACACACCGCATCTCGTGGGCAAGATGGGGACGACGGAACTCTGGATGTTCTTCGTGCGCGATCCGGAACGGCATCTGATTGGGATCAGCGAGGAGCGGGCCGGACCGTGAGTCCGCCGGTGCTCACCGCCCGCTGTTGTCAGACGCGACCCGAAAGGCATAGCTTCTCCTGATGCATTCGACTGCCGACACCGGCTGGCGTCGGCGGCGTGGTGTCCCCCTGACCGGAGGTGTTTATGACCGGTTTGACCGCGTTGTGGCTCCCGATCCTGCTGTCCGCCGTCTTCGTGTTTGTCGTGAGTTCGGTGATCCACATGCTCACTCCCTGGCACAAGGGCGAGTATCCGCAGCTGCCCAATGAAGAGGCGTTCCGTTCAGCCGTCGGACCGCTGAACATCCCGCCCGGCGAGTACATGGTGCCGCGGGCCGGGAGCATGGCCGAGATGAACACGCCGGAGTTCAAGGCCAAGATCGACCGTGGGCCGGTGGGCATTCTCACCGTGCGTCCGAACGGGGAGATGGGGATGGGACGCCAGCTCACGCTGTGGTTCCTCTACGCCCTGGTGGTCAGCGTGTTCGCCGCGTATGTCGCCGGCCGTGCACTGCCGGCGGGGGCGCACTACCTGTCCGTCTTCCGCTTCGCCGGCGCGACCGCCTTCTGCGGCTACGCGTTGGGGCTCTGGCAGCAGCACATCTGGTACTGGCGTTCGTTCCGCGCGACGTTCACGGCGACCATCGACGGACTGCTCTACGCCTGTGTGACCGCGGGAACGATGGGCTGGCTCTGGCCGCGCTGAACGCGCGGCGTTCCTTCAATAGCGAGTATGGTGATGATGCGCAGGACGATCGCCCTGCTGGGACTCGTTGTCTCCGTGGCGGGCGCGCAGGGAGGAGCTGCCGGGGGCGGCCCGCCCGGAGCGCGAGGCGGAACGATCATCAGGGATGGCGAGGCATGTCCGGCGGGCATGACCGAAGTGCGTCCGCGCAGTTGCCGAGCGCCGGAGATGGCAGCGCCGAGCATTCTCGACTATCGGCCGCGCTCGACGCTCGTGACGGCCGAGCACGTGGTGCCGAGGGCGAAGTATCCGGTGATCGACTTTCACGGGCATCCCACGTCGCAGATGCAGGACGCGACCGCGCTCGAGGCGATGGGCGCGGAGATGGATGCGCTGAACATTGGCTTGATGCTGACGGCGAACAACACCAGCGGCGACGCGCTCAAGCGACAGAGCGCGCTGGTGGCGGCGTCGCCCATGATGAAGGACCGGGTGCGCATCCTCACGGGCATCGATTTTCGGAACGTGGGACCCGGCTGGGGCGACCGCGCCGTGGCGCAACTGGAGGCCGACATCGCCGCGGGGGCCGTGGGCGTCGGCGAGATCGGCAAGGGGCTGGGCCTCTCGTACAAGAAGGCCGACGGCTCGCGCCTGCGCATCGACGATCCCGACCTTGATCCGGTATGGGAGGCGGCCGCCCGCCTGCGGATCCCCGTCTTCATCCACACCGCCGATCCCCAGGAATTCTGGGACGACATCGACTACCGGAACGAACGGTGGCTCGAACTCGCGCTTTTCCCCGGCCGCCGGTATCCGAAGGATCAGTACCCGTCATTCGAGCAGCTGATGACGGAGCGCGACAACCTCTTCAAGCGGCACCCCAGGACGACTTTCGTCGCCGCGCATATGGGCTGGCACGCCAACGACCTGGCGCGACTGGGCCGGATGTTCGACGCCATGCCCAACGTCTACGCTGAAGTGGGGGCGGTGCTCTATGACATCGGGCGGCAGCCGCGCGGCGCGCACGACTTCTTCGTGAAGTACCAGGACCGCCTGCTGTTCGGCAAGGACTCGTACCAGCCCGAGGAGTATCCGTACTACTGGCGCGTGTTCGAGACCCGGGACGAGTACTTCGACTACTATCGGCACTACCACGCCTTCTGGAAGCTGTACGGCATCGACCTGCCGGACAGCGTGCTCAAGAAGGTGTACTACCAGAATGCGCTGAAGATCACGCCGGCGCTGCCGCGGGCCGGATGGCCCAGGTGACACCGGCGGTCGTGTGAGTCGCGCGGGGTCCCGCGACGATTCACGTTGCCCCCCGTTTCCAAGGAGGTGCTCCATGTACGTCGTGCGCGACATCATGTACTGCCGGCCGGGCAAGGTCCGGCCGCTCGTCGAGAAGTTCAAGGCGATGAACGCCCTCGGCAAGAAGGTGGGATTCCCGCGGATGCGCATCCTGACCGACTTCTGCGCCGAGCGTTACTGGACGCTGGTGTCGGAGATGGAGGTGGAGAGCCTGCAGGCGTTCGAGCAGATGATGAGCGCGCCCCAGGGATCGCCCGAGGACCTGAAGCAGTTCGAGGAAATCATGAAGGGGTATCATGACCTCGTCGAACGCGGGAAGCGGGAGATCTACAAGATCGAGGAGTGAGCATGCAGATGCAGGAGATTCCGTTCCAGGTGACCGACTGGACCAGCGTCCCCGGGACCGACCATCCGGGGGACGCTGGTGTCGCGACCTGGCGCACGAAGCAGCACGGCAGCATTCGCGTGCGGATGGTCGAGTATTCACCGGGGTACGTCGCGGATCACTGGTGCGAGAAGGGGCACATCCTGCTGTGCGTGGCAGGTGAGTTGCACACGCGCCTCAGGGATGGGCGCGTGCTGGTGCTCTCGCCGGGCATGAGCTACGAGGTGGCGGACGGCGCGGAGGCGCACCGCAGCGAGGCGCCGCAGGGAGCGAGGCTGTTCATCGTGGACTAGTGGGCGCTGGGTCCGACGCGATGCCGCGTGCGGCCGTGCGGTTGGCGAAGCGCGACGGAGACGGAGGGCATGGGCCATGGTGATGACGATTCTCCAAGCGCAGGTGTCGCCGGCGCAGTCGGAGCGGCTCGAGGCCGCCTTTCAGGAAGCGGTCAAGACGCTCGACCCCGGCATCCTTCAGACGTTCTGCGTGCGGAGCACCAAAGTCCCGACCATGTGGCGCATCATCACGGTCTGGGAGAGCCGCGCGGCGCTGGATGCGATGCGCGCCTCGGGCGAGACGCCGCGTGGCGTGCAGATCTTCCGTGAGGCACTGGCCGAGCCGACACTCATGGTGTTCGACGTGATCGGCCGCGGGGGCTGACGCCGGCTGCGGCGCGGGTTGCCCCGCGGCCGCCGCCAGCTCCCGCCTCGCGTCGCTAAGGCGTCACGCGCACGGTCGCGAGCTCCCTGGTGAGCCGGTACAGGAACTCCTGGCCCTCGAAGTAGCTCTTCACCGACATGCGCTCGTCGCGCCCATGGGCTCGCGCATCGACGGTCGGATCGCTGAAGAGTCCCGACACGCCGAAGGCCGGCACGCCGCGGGCGCGGAAGAACCGCGAATCCGTGGCGCCGGTTCCCATCACCGGAATCACGGGAATGTCACCGAACATCTCCTTGGTGAGTCGCGTGACTGGCTGGAGCAACTCGGCCGGGATGCCAAGAATCGGCGTCGGCGGACGCTGCGACCGGATGATCACGTGCACCGTCGTGTCGGCGATGAGACGCTCGAACGCGACCCGCACCGAGTCCGGCGAATCGGTGGGATACAGGCGACAGTTGATGTTCGCCTCGGCCAGCTGCGGCAGGGCGTTGGTCGCGTGCCCGCCCGTGAGCCCCGTGGCCACGCAGGTGGTGCGGAGCATCGAGTTGTAGCGCGGGTCGGCGGCCACGACCTTGAGGGCTGCGGCATCGGCCGGATTCTTGACCAGCGCCTTCATCGCCTTCCCCATGGCGGGCGCCTCGAGGTCGGCGGTGCGGGTGAAGAAGGTGCGCGTGACGTCGTTGAACTGGATGGGGAACTTGTAGCGTCCTACCTTGGACAGCGCGTCGGCGAGGGCGGTGATGGCGTTGTCATCACGCGGCACCGACGAGTGCCCGCCCCGATTGGTGGCGCGCAGCGTGAGGTTGGTGGTCACCTTCTCCGCCGCGCCGATGCCGTTGAACAGCGGCCGGCCGTCACGAAGCGTGCCGCCACCGCCCTCGTTGATCACCAGCCCCGCATCCACCAGCTCGGGATGGTTCTTCACCAGCCAGTCGACACCATTGGCCGGACCACTTTCTTCATCCGCGGTGAGCGCGATGATGACGTCGCGGTCGGGAATCCAGCCCTCCTGCTTCATCCGGAAGACGTTGGCCACGAAGATCGACGCCATCGCCTTGTCGTCGGCCGTGCCGCGCCCGTAGTAGTAGCCGTCACGCTCGGTGAAGACAAAGGGGTCGAGGTCGGGCGACCAGTCGGCCTTGAGCGCCTCGACCACGTCGATATGCGCAAGCAGGAGCAGCGGCTTGCCAGCCTCGGCGCCGCGCCGCCCGCGAATGCGGGCCACCACGTTGTGCTTCTCGGGACGCGGGCCGCCCACGAAGATGTCGGCATCGGGGATGCCCACCTCGCGAAATCGCCGGGCCATGGCCTGCGCGGCGGTGGTGATGTTGCCGGTCGTGACGCCAGTGTTGATCTCCACCAGTTCCTTGTAGATGCCGCGCGTGAACTCCTGCTGGGGGGTGAGTGCGCCGGGAGTATAGACCGGCTTTGCATCCTGAGCGGCGGCGGGAATGGCGACGGCGAACAGCAGGGCACCAAGGCGACGGCTCTTCATCGAGAGAACTCCGGGCAGTATGGGCAAGCGGGGAATCTGCCATCGGCGGCAACGGCTGCCAACCCGCGAGCGCGCGTCAACGGCGCTCGCGGATCACCAGGTGCCGACCGTAGTAATCCGTTGGGTTCACATTCCTGATGGTCTGCGTCTTGCGGCCGCGCGAACTCATGAACGTCACCTCCACGGTCACGCGCTCGAGCGTGGCCAGTCCGAAGTGCACGGGAGCGGCGCGCTGCGTGTTGTAACCGCCGCCGGTCACGACCTGGCGCGAGGCGAGCAGCCGTCCGCCGCGATCGAACAACCGTACCTCCGCGCCGAATCGCGTCTGGTGTCCCTGCGCATCGAGCACGAGGACGCTCAGGCTGTGCCGTTTCGCGGCATCCGGCAGGATGTTGCGGAAGATGAAATGGCCGCCCACCGGGCCGTAGCCGTCGGTCACCGTGAGGTCGAGCCCGCCGTCGTTGTCGTAGTCGACGAACTGCACGCCATGATCCGCCTTGTTCAACGGGCTGTCCTTCGAAAGCAGGTTCACGAAGCCCGCCGCGCCATCATTACGGAGCAACGCGTTCGCCGGCGTCTGCGCGCCGGGCGGTCCCTCGTAGGAGATGACCGACAAGTCGAGGTCGCCATCGTTGTCGAAATCCCCCCAGTCGGCGCCGACCGCGTGGCTCTCCACGCCAACGCGCAGCGCCTGACCGACTTCGGTGAACGTGCCGTCGCCGTTGTTGCGATACAGCTGACTGCGCCCGTAGTTGGGCACGAAGAGGTCGAAGTCGCCGTCGTTGTCGTAATCGCCGACGGCGCAGCCGACGCCGCCTTCCGCCGTGGTGCGCGGAGGGCCGGTCATGCCAAGCGCGGGCGCCACATCGGTGAACTTGCCGCCATCGTTGCGCCACAACGCATCCGTGGCGCCGGACTGATTGGCGAGGAACAGATCAAGATCCCCGTCGCGATCGATGTCGAACCAGCAGGCGCCCACGGTGGGGCGGCTGTCCGTGGGTCCGACGCCGACGAAGACCGGTGAAAACCGGCCGCCATCATTACGGAACAGGCGGTTGTCGCCCGCGCGATCCGTGGCGTAGACGTCGAGGTCGCCGTCGTTGTCGTAGTCAATCCAATTCGTCTGGCGGGCCGAGCGATTGGGGATGGTGAGCCCGATGCTGGCGGCGACGTCGCGGAATCGGGTGCCTCCTTCATTGTGCAAAACGACAGTCAGCTTCTCCTTCGACGTTGCGCCGCCGAGCAGGTCGATGAAGCCGTCGCCATCGAAGTCTCCCCAGCTGAGGCCGCGCAGCTCGTGGCTGCCGGGCTGCGGCATGCCCATCTGCGCGCCGACGCTGACCAGCACGCCCTGGTCGTTCCGGTACAGCCGCACTTCGCCGCTGCCGAGCGACACCGCGAGATCGAGATCGGCGTCGTTGTCGAAGTCGCCCCAGGCATTGGCGAACGAATTGGGAACGCTGAACAGGTCGGCCTGCACCGCGACAAAGGGCAGCTGCGGGGACTGCCGTGACATCGGCAACCGGACCGCCGCGGTCACGGCAACGCCGGTCGCCAGCACGGCAAGGCGCCAGACACGCCAGCCCGAACGACGCACGACCTTGGACATGTGGTCAACCTGTGAGGAGAATGCTGCGCGCGACGGCTCAAGCATGGCGCGCCGCAGGCGGATTCGCCACGATCGGTCACGGCAGGCCGGCGCAGGTCGCACGAAGCGTGTTGCCGATTTCGCGGGGAGACTCTATGGTGGAAAGGCAAGACGCCGTGACAGAGCCGACGCCGGTGCATGCACCATCGGCGACACCGAGTTCGCGGAGCCCCCCATGCCAGACGACGCGCAGGCGCAAGCACCGCTTGAGACGGTGCTGAAGGACGAGATCATCCGCATGTATCAGGAAGTGGCCGATCGCCCGGAGGGCGAGTACCACTTCTATCACGGACGTGAGGCGGCCGAACTGTTCGGCTACGAACCCAGATGGCTCGACCGCGCCCCACCGGGCGCCGTCGCGTCATTTGCCGGCGTCGGCAACCCGCATCTGCGCAGCGCGATCCGCGCGGGCGAGACGGTCCTCGACCTCGGCAGCGGGGCCGGATTGGACGCGATCATCGCGTCGTGGAGCAGCGGTCCGACGGGCAAGGTCATTGGCGTCGACCTCAACCCGACGATGTGTCTGAAGGCGCAGGCGCATGCCGCAGCCTCCGGATCAACGTTGCAGTGCCATCAGGGGCAGATGGAGAACATCCCGCTGCCCGACGGGTCCGTGGACGTCGTGATCTCGAACGGGGTGGTCAACCTCTCGTTCCGCAAGCGAAAGGTGATCGAGGAGCTCTTCCGGGTGCTGCGACCAGGGGGACGGTTGTCGATCACCGACATCGTCAGCGCCAAGCAGCTGTCACAGTCAATCGTCAATGACCCGAAGTTGTGGGCGAGTTGAATTGGAGGCGCTCTCCTGGAAGGAGAGATGTTTCGTCTCATCGAGGAATCCGGCTTCAGCCGGGTCCGCTCCATCGTGGTGCCGAACTTCCGGTTCAGGAAGTCGACCACGCAGAACTCGGCGGAAGCCTTCGGCGTCAAGGCGGTGCTCTTCACCGCGGCAAAGCCGATGGGCTGACCGAAGATGCGTTGGGGAATAATTCGTGACGAGTCGGTCTCGTATGTTAGACTCTGCGGCATAGCAAACGAGCCAAGAAAGCGAAAGGGGCACCCGGCAACAGGCCGGGCGCCCCTTCCAGTTCCGCGCCATGCGGTGCCTACACGTACGTCTCGTACGTCGGCTCGTACATGTGTCCCCGCACGTAGTCTTCCATGTTCTTTGGGTGCGGCATGCTGGTCAGCTTCCGCGTGAAGGCCACCTCGGCCACGGCGGCCGCGATCTTCACCGACACCTCGCGGATGCGCTGCAGATCCGGATAGACGCTGCCCGAGGCGAGGTCTTTCTCCGTCACCAGTGATGCCAATGCCTTGGCGGCGACGAAGAACATCTCATCCGTGACGCGCGTGGACTGGCTTGCAATTACGCCAAGGCCGACGCCCGGGAAGATATAGGAATTGTTGCCTTGGCCGGAGACGTGCGTCTTGCCGTTCAGCGTGAAGGGCGGGAACGGGCTGCCGCTCGCGAAGATCGCGCGGCCGTCGGTCCACGTGTACGCCTGCTCGGCCGTGCACTCGGCCTTCGACGTCGGGTTGGAAAGCGCGAAGATGACCGGTCGCTTGTTGATGCGACCCATCGCCTTCACCACCTCTTCCGTGAACGCCTGGGGCTGGCCCGAGACACCGATGAGCGCCGTCGGCTTGAGTGCCTCGACCGCGGCCAGCAGGTTCGGCACCGGCGCGTGATCGTGTGCGTACGGCAGCTTGTGCTCGGCGAGGTCAGTCCGGCTCCTGGTCACCAGGCCGTGCGAATCCACCAGCCAGCACTTCTCGCGCGCCGCGGCCTCGCTGAGCCCCTCGGCAACGAGCGCCTGCACGATGAGGTCGCAGATGCCCACGCCGGCCTCGCCGGCGCCGAGGAACAGGAACTTCTTGTCGGCGAGCTTGCCACCGGTGATGCGCAGCGAGGAGTACAGCCCCGACAGCGTCACGCCGGCCGTGCCCTGAATGTCGTCGTTGAACGTGCAGACGCGGTTGCGATACTTGTGCAGCATCCGGAAGGCGTTGGTGTTGCCGAAATCCTCGAACTGGATGCACGCCTTGGGGAAGACATCGTGCGCCGCGGTCACGAACTCCTCGACCAGTTCGTCGTAGGCCGGGCCGCGCAGGCGCTCCTGCGCCAGGCCGATGTACAGCGGGTCGTCGCGCAGCGCCTGATTGTTGGTGCCGACGTCGAGCATGATGGGCAGGCACTGTTCCGGCGGGAGGCCGGCGCAGGCGGTGTAGAGCGAGAGCTTGCCCACGGGGATGCCCATGCCGCACGATCCGAGATCGCCGAGGCCGAGGATGCGCTCGCCGTCGGTGACGACGATCATGCGCACGTCCTGATGCGGCCAGTTCCTCATGAGATCCCTCATCCGGCCGCGGTCCTGGCTGGTGATGAAGAGCCCCTGCGGCCGGCGGAAGATCAGCGCGTACTTCTGGCAGGCGAGACCGACCGTCGGCGTGTAGATGATCGGCATCAACTCCGAGAGATTGTCGATCACCACGCGATAGAACAGCGTGGTGTTGCGCTCCTGGAGCGAGACGAGGTAGGTGTACCGGTCGAGGTCCGTCGCCTTGCGGCGAATGTTGCTGAGAATCTTGTCGACCTGCTGGTCGAGTGTCGTGACCTTCGCCGGCAGCAAGCCGCGCAGTCCCAGCGCGTCCCGCTCGGCCTCACTGAAGCTGGTTCCCTTGTTCAGCAGGGGATCATGCAGAATGTCGGCTCCACGCTTGCCTTCCACGACCGTCTGGACGTTGACGTGTGCGCCTTTGTGGTTGTGCGGTTCGGGCAGGGTGGCAACTCCGCCATTCTCCTGCGCGTCGGTATGGATAGTCACGGCGATATCTCCTAGGCGACGAAAGACCAGCATTTGCTGGCCCTTTCCAACCTACGCCAACGCGGCCGGACAAATGTCGGGGAATTTCTTCAAACTGCTTCCATTACCTCCGACAATCCGCGTACAGGGCACGGCGCGCCGGCGCGCGATGGCTGCATGCGCCGTTGCGCAAGTCGATAAGCGGTATCCGTGTTACCAGTGAACGGATGTGTGCGGCGCGCCTCAGCCGGCCTATGGCTCGGCGACCAGCCGGGCAATGGCCCGCAGCCCGTCATCGCCGACGTCGAGACTCAACTCATTGACGTAGAGCTTGATGTGCGCATCGCACACCATGTCGGACATTTCCTGCGAGTGCGCGCGCACGTAGGCGCGCGACGCCTCAGGATGGTCGAACGCGTACTGGACCGAGGCACGCAACGCACGCTCGGCCTGCGACGCCGTTTCTGCGTCGAGGTCGGCGCGGGCGCAGATGCCGGCGAGCGGGACCGGAAGCCCGGTCTCGCGCTCCCACCATTCGCCGAGATCGGCCACCTTCACCAGGCCGTGGTCGGCGTAGGTGAAGCGTGATTCGTGGATGATGAGCCCGGCATCGACTTCGCCGGTCTCGACGGCGCGCAGGATCCGGTCGTATCGGAGTTCGACCACATCGCCAAGGCCGGGTGCGGCGAGTCGAAGCAGCCGGAATGCCGTGGTTTCACGCCCCGGAATCGCGAGCCGTCCGCGAATCGCATCGGCGAGCGTTCGCGGCGTTCGGGCGACAACCAGCGGCCCAACGCCGTGACCCAATGCCGCCCCGCTGCGCAGCAGGCGATAGCGATTGCCAACCGCGGCGAATGCGCCAACACTGAGCTTCGTGAGGTCAAGCGCGCCGTGATGCGCACGCCGGTTGAGCTCCTCGATATCGAGCAGGACCGGCTCGATGCGGAACGGCGCGTCCACCAGTCCATGCGTGATGGCATGGAAGGCGAACGTGTCGTTCGGGCAGGGTGAGTAGCCGAAGGTCAGGGTACGCATCGGGCGAACTCGGCCACGAGGCGTGGCGTGACGGCGATAATGGCGGCGAAGGCCTCATCGAAGCGCCAGTTGGCTCGATCGCGCTCCTCGATGGCGTTCGCGATGGCACGCACCTCGAGGGCGGGAACCCCCGCCAACTCGGCCGCGCGCAATACACTGAACCCTTCCATGGTCTCGACATCACAGTCGGTCGAGCCGCCAACGCGCGCACTGGTGCCGATGGTGCGAACGACGGCTTCGGGCACCGCATGACGCGCGGCGTCCAGGAGCATCGGCGCCGGATGGACACGCTTCGGTGCGAGACGTTCGGGAACCTCGAGGTCGCAATACAGCGCGTCGTCACCAATGACCAGCGCGGGCGGCACGAGCAATGCGTGGCGACGGGCGCCGGCGATCCCGACGTGGAGAATGGCCGCCGGCCGATGCCGCGCGATGGCGGCCGCCACGGCCGCGGCCGCGTCAACGGGGCCCACGCCGCAGAGGGCAGTGGACCAGCCATGAGACTCGGCGAGTTCGCGAGGCGTGGCCGCCACGACGAGGATGCGATCCGGCGCGCACATAGTGCCAGAGAAATCTAGCGGGCGCCGACCGCATCGGCGTCGCGGCGCGCCGTCAGGCCGTCTCAACCTCCGCCGTGCCCGCCAAGGCGCTGTGCCCGAATCCGCGGCTAAGCGCGCGGTACGCCCCGGCCGCGGCGCCGACTGCCAGGACCGCAAGCGACGCGATGAGTCCGGTCTTGAGGGTCATCACCAGGACCACGGCCAGCGCGATCCCCGTGTTCGCCTCCGAGAGCAGCGCGGCGACGCGGTCGGGCGGCGCATCGTTGGGCAGGTCATGCCCGGCGCGCGCCAGGCGCTGAAGACTGGCGCGCGCCGCGGCGGCGCTTCGCACACCGATCACGGCACCGCTCGCGAGCAGCGTCAGCGCGCCCGCCATTCCCGCCGCAACCCAGCCCGCCTGCCACTGCCAGCGGCCCGCAACCATGTAGAGGCCGGTGGCGACGAGGGTGATGACGGCAACGGGAAAGGTGCGGGAGGCGGCGCTCATCACCTTGCCCCATTCGAGCGCTTCGCGCAGCGAGGGCGTGACCGTGCGGCGCCCGGCGGCGAAATGCACGATGGCGGATGCGGCGGTCGCCGCCAGCAGCGCGAGGAGGTGGACAGACAGGGCGATTTGATACGTCGTCATCGGTCGGGGGGCTGGGGGCCATGGGACAGATTGTCATCAGCAATCCGGCGCTGCTGGACTCCGTCTGGCAACAGATGACGGGGGCTCTGGGCGCCTGGTGTCTGACAGCGCCCGCGAACAGATGGTTTGACCCGTTCCAGGGACGCGCCTCGTTCGTCATAGTTGTTAGGAGGAAGCGGCGCGCGCGGCGCACCGCCGCGGAAAGTTGCAACATCTTGTCTCGAACGTGATCCTTATGGCGATGCGGTGCCCAAAGTGCGGGAAGGAAAGCAACAACATCCGGGTATGCGCGTTCTGCCAGACGCCGTATCCGACCGACGGCAGTGCACACTCCAGCGCACCGCGGCGGACGCCTGCGGTGGCGGTCCTGCTGCGCTCGCGCGCGGTGCGCTGGGGGGTGATCGGTGTCCTGGCGCTGTTCACCGTGGGCTACTACCTCGCGGTTCGTGAGCGGACGATTCCGACCGGCGTTGCCGTGCCGAACCTCATCGAAGCGCCAATGTCGCTCAACGAAGCGACCGCCTTCCTGAAGACTGCCGACGCGAATGCGACGGTCGAGTTGCGCAACGGCGAACTGTCGGTGCGCGTGTCCGCCGCGACGTTCCCGCAGCAGCGCGCCGGCCAGCTCGCCTTTGCGCAGCAGTATGCGCGCGCGGATGCCATGGTCCAGGGGCGCAGGCGGGTCATCCTGTTCCTCGATCCGGACGGCGCGCCCTTCGCCAAGGCTGATCCCGCCCAGGGCGTGATCCTGACGCGCTAGCACGGCGACGGGCGCCGGAGCGGCGCTGCGGATGGAACCGACCAACGGAGAAATGCCATGCGTCGTTACGTGCAGGTTTCGGGGACCTTCCTTGGCTTCATCGCCATTGCCCAGCTGGTGCGCGCCGTAATGCAATTGCCAGTGCAAGTGGCGGACGTCGCAGTTCCTGTCTGGGCGTCGTGGTGCGCGTTCCTGCTCGCGTCGGCCCTGGCCATCTGGGCGTGGCGCACGGCCACGCGCGGCACCTGATGGCGCGCATGGGTGCCCGCTGGGCGCCCGTTGGCGTTGCCATTGTACTGGCCGCGTGCACGGCGCATCGCGTCGAAACGACGCGGCCCGGATTTCCAGCGCTGTCCGGCGCGCCGGAGCGCATTCACGCGCTTGAGCTCTACCCGGGCGTCACGGCCACGTTGGTCGCGCCCGCGCACGTCGATGCGCAGCAGCCCGTCGAACTGATTCTCTATGGATTGCCGAACGGCAACTCGACGATCGAGACGATGGGCCGGACGATGTCGGACGGCGCAGGGTGGCGGTTTGACATCCAGCACATCGCCGCGCAAACGCGCGCCCTGCGCGCGCGCGGCGTGCGGCAGGCGGTTGTCGCATACCTGGAAGCCGACGGCAAGAGCTGGCCGGCTTGGCGGGCCAAGCTCGGCTACGACCGCGCGAACCGGCGCATCGTCGAGATCGTGGACCAGCTTCGTGCCGCTGTCGGTGACCCATCGCAGGTTTCCGTGACGCTCACGGGACACAGCGGCGGCGGATCCTTCATCTTCGGGTTCATCGAGGGCCAGGATTCGCTGCCGAGCTGGCTGACGCGAGTGGCGTTTCTCGACGCGAACTACAATTTCACGCCCGCCCATGGCGACAAGCTGAAGGCGTGGTTGGGGCGCCGTCCGGGCAACCGGCTGGTGGTGCTGGCCTACGATGACCGGGAGATCGTGCTGGACGGCAAGAAGGTGGTCACCGACTCCGGCGGCACCTGGCGCGCCACCCAGCGAATGATCGACTACTGGTCGAGATCGGTCAGTCTTGGGCACGACACCCTCGGGCCGTTCCTCCGCGACCGGGCGCCGCAACTGGAGTTCCTGCGCCATCCGAATCCAGGAAACGCGATCCTGCACACGGCGATGATCGGCGACATGAATGGCTACCTGCACGCGATGCTGACCGGTCGAACGGGCTACGATCGCGCGCCGACCGTGCTCCGGGCAGAGCGCGTCTACACGCCATTCATCGAGGGGGCGGTATCGATTCCCCCGGCAACTCCGCCGGAGATTCCGGCGCGGGGCCGCAGCGCCCTGTCGGGCAGCGCCTTCATCGCCTCCATTGCGCACGCACCGCAGGACGACCGGGAAGCGGCGGTGCGCCGCGAGCTCTTCGCCGGCAACATCCCCTCGTTCCTGCGGGCGCTGCGAACCGTGGAAGCGAGCGCGGTCGGCCCCGACAGCGTGAAGCACACGGTGACCTACACCGTGATGCCCGACTACCTGGCGATCGGGTCGGACAGTGACTTCGTGCGCATGCCGATGACGCCCTACACGGCACAGGCCTTCTGCGATGCGTTTGGTTTCGTGCTGCCGACGCGCAAGATGGTGAATGACATCTGGGCCGCCGCAACCGTGCACGTCGACCCGCGTCCGCTCACGCAGGACCGCGACTCGGCGCTCACCTTCCTGCAGCACCACCGCATCATCCAGGAACAACTGGCCGGTCAGCCGCGCGGTGCGTTCGTGGCCGGCATCAAGAAAGACGTGGTCGTCTCGAACCGGTTGCTCGATCGATCAAATCGCGTCGCGATCTACGGCTGGCACTACCTGAATGGCGAGCCGATCCAGCCGGTGTACGCCGGGCATGTGGACTGGTACGTGGACTACAGTCACGGCATTCGGCCGGTGCGCCGTTGGATGCAGGTGGACGGCACGCGGATGAGCTTCGAGGCAATCCTGGCGGACTCAACGCGGCGCGCGTTGCTCAGCGATGAAGGCGCGCTGATGGTCATGCGCTACGACAAGCCGTAGCGCCCTGCCGCTCCACTGCGGCTCAGGGGAGCCGGCTCTGCATTGCGCGACGCCGGACCGAGGAAGCACACTTCACGCCATGCCACGAAACGTCGAGATCAAGGCCCGCATTGCGAGTGTGGACGCGCTGACGGCACGTGCCGCAGCGATCGCGGACACCGGACCTGTCGAGATCCGGCAGGATGACACGTTCTTTCCCTGCGACACGGGGCGCCTGAAGCTGCGGCAGTTCGCGGATGGAACGGGTGAACTGATCTTCTACCAGCGCGCGGATCAGGGCGGACCCAAGGAGTCGTTCTACCTGATCTCGCGCACGGACAACGCCGAGGCATTGCGCGAGGTGCTGCTGTGCGCGTACGGAGCGCGCGGCCGCGTCGTGAAACACCGCACGCTCTACCTGGCCGGAAAGACGCGGATCCACCTGGATCGCGTGGCGACGCTTGGGGATTTCCTGGAACTCGAGGTGGTGCTCGACGACGACGAGTCGCTGGAAGCCGGCGTGCGCACGGCCCACGAGATCATGGCGCAGCTCGGCGTCACGTCGGCGCAATTGATCGAGGGGGCGTACCTGGACCTGCTTGCGCGAGGGCCGGAAACGCACCCACGTTAGGACAGGTCGTCACCTCGCCCGTCGGTTCGGCGACTTTCCGACGGCACACCCCATTCATCTCAGCCCCCCGAGATCACGCATGCCCAAACTGCGCGTGGAGTGCTTCAGCATTTCGATCGACGGCTTCGGTGCCGGCCCTCATCAAAGCCTCGAGAACCCGCAAGGTGTCGGCTTCATGCCCACCCACGACTGGGTCTTCGCCACCCGGACCTTCCAGCGGGTGGTACTCGGCGCCGAGGGCGGTGAAACCGGGACCGACGACCGTTACGTAGCGCACGGATTTGAAGGGATTGGCGCGTGGGTGCTGGGACGCAACATGTTCGGCCCCGTGCGCGGTCCCTGGCCGGACGACTCGTGGAAGGGGTGGTGGGGCGACGAGCCGCCGTACCACACGCCGGTCTTCGTGCTCACGCACCACGCGCGGGCGCCACTCGAAATGAAAGGCGGCACGGTCTTCCACTTCGTCACGGAGGGACTGGACGCCGCGCTCGCGCGCGCGCGCGAGGCGGCCGGCAGCCGCGACGTGCGCATCGGCGGCGGCACCTCGACCATCCGTCAGTGCCTGCAGGCCGGTCTGGTGGACAGCATGCATCTGGCAATTTCACCGCTGCTGATCGGCGCCGGCGAAGCGTTGTTCGCGGGCCTCGACCTACCGCGCCTCGGATACCGGGTGACCCAGAGCGTCGCCGGCGAACGCGCGACGCACGTGCTGGTGTCGCGCGGGTGACGCCGCCGGCAAGATCGGCTGCGGCCAGCGCCACCCTACGGATTGTAGATGGGTCCCGAGCGACGGTGATAGAGCGCCAGCACGCCCCGGGCATCCTCGCGCCCAACCTCGCGCACGATTTCCACCCCGGCGTGGGCGAGATAGTCGTACGAGGCGGGAAAGACAGGCCCTTCGTCGAATCCCAGCTGCATCGCGTCGTCTCGCGTCGCGCCGCAGACCAGTCGCTTCACGCCGCTCCACAGTGTGGCGCCAAGGCACATCGCACACGGCTCGCAGGAGGTCACGAGTTCGTGGCGTGGGAGCCCGGGCGCCGAGAGCGTGAACGAGTGGCGCTCCTGCTCCGCGAGCATGAGCGCGACGACCTCGGCATGCAACGCCGAACTATTGAGCCGCACGACACTGTTGACGCCGACGGCGACAAGGCGGCCCGTGCCAAGTTCGAAAACCGCCGCGCCAAACGGGCCGCCGGTGTCGCGTTCGACATTGACGCGCGACAGGACCACGGCGAGGCGCATCTTCTCCTCATCCGACGTGTACTTTCGCTTCCAGTCGACCGTCGACCCGACCCAGGCCGGCAGGGCGATGGTCACCGACGAGGCGTGGGGCGGCGTGGGCGCGCGCATGCATCTAGTATGGAGCACGAACGCCGGGATGCCAGCCGCTCACGCTGACCGCCCGGCGTTCCGTCCGCGCACCTCCTCAGCGCACCGTGATCTTCTGCTGCAGCGGCGGCCTCGCATTCGTCATCGTGACAGACAGCACGTACTCCCCGGGCGTGGGCGTCCACTCGAAGTCGTAGGTCTCGCCCGCCTGCAGTCGCACGAGTGCTGGCCGTGCCGTTGCCTGCGCTGCCGGCAAATCGGCGCCGTCCTTTGCCATCGCCCGCCACTGCACCGTATCCGCGCCCTGCGTCAGCACATACTTGCCGCCACGCACCAGGCCGATGCCGACAAAACGCAGGCGATGGGCCCGTCCGGCCGCGAAGGTCAGGGGCGATGGTTCCGTCTCCCCATTCAGGATGGTGCGCTCCGGATTGTCGAGTCCGTCCCATCCTGCGACGAAAATATGATCCACGGTGGGATCGAACTTCTTGCCCGACTCCAGTACGATGAGCGCCCCGTACAATCCGGACGAGAGCTGTTCGACGTCCACGAGATGGGTGTGATAGATGAAGGTCCCGGCCCGCGGGAGCGTCAGGTGCGCGACGAATGAGTCTTTTGGCGCGATCATGCGGGCGAGGCGGTCCATGGAACCGCTCCACCCTGGCACGCCGTCGGAGTAGCTGTCGAGTTCGAGCCCGTGCCAGTGCACGGCGGTCGGGTCGCTGAGCTGGTTGTGCACGACGACATCGGTGGCCTCGCCGCGCGTGAGGATGAGCGGTGAGCTGACCGGCTCGAGTGAATCCGGCGCGGGACGGTGCGCGTCGCGCTGCAGGACGAAACGCATCGCGCGCGGCGAGTAGTTGCGCCTGGCGCCTTCATTCACCCAGAGCGCCAGCGTGCGTGCAGCGGGCGAAGTGATGGTCTTCGTCCCGGGTCGCGGCCGAATGGAAAGCCCGACGATGAGGCCCGCCATGTGCTGTCCGGCGTCCTCGGACATCGTCGCGTGCGTCGCGTGCGTCGTGTCCTGATTCAACTGGGCAGAGCCCGGCACCACGTGAAAGCCCAGATGGCAGTGATAGAGCCAGTTGCCCGGACGGTCGGGGACGATGGTGAGGTCGCGGGTCTGGAACGCCTGAAACTGCTCGGTGACGCCAAGACGCCGGGCGTCCGGATGATAGAGCGTGTCACGGCCGACAGTGCCCGACGCGGTGACGTTGAAATAGAAGCCGTGCAGGTGCATGGGGTGCCCGCGCTGCGACGCGTTGATGACGCGCCACCGAATCGTGTCACCGACGGTGCCGGTGAGCCGTTCGGTGTACGGCCAGGAGTGTCCGTTGATCGCCAAGGCGTTGGGATAGGTGACCGAATCCTTGGGATATCCCCAGATGTTGATGACCAGCACGCGGTCCGGCGGACGCGGTCCGCGCGGGTCGACGATGAATGCGCCGGAGACGGTCTCTCGTTCGGCGGTGGCCCGCGCGCTGAACATCCCGGGGGAGATGACGTAGAAGTACGTCCCAGGAGCACCGGCGGCGAAGGTGCGCCGCAGCGTGGCTCCGGGCGCCACGAGCAGCGTGTCGGTGCCGCTGCTGGGGCGCGACTCGAGGCCGGCGACGTGCAGCGTCGAGTCGTCGAGCGCGTTCCGCAGCGTGACGTCGATGATCGTGCCTTCGGGAACGCGAATCATCGGTCCCGGGATCTGCGGTACCTTGCCCTCCTCGGCCAGGGCGACTACGTCCACGAAGGGACCCGAGTCGGCTTCGGGAAACCAGCGTGCGCGCACGACGGCGAGCTTCACGCGCAACGTGTCATGCGCGAGCGTTCCGGCCGGCGACCGGTTGTCGTTGGCGGCCACGCGCGACAGCGATGTCCGGTCCAGGCCTCCGGGGCGGTTCGATGCCCCCAGGATCAGGGTGCCGGCGAGGAGAAGAGTGACAACGGCGATCGCACGGCGCGCCGGCGTCGGCGCGCGGTGGGGGGCGGACGATTTCAAGGGGGCAGGCCTCGCGACAGTGGGGGGGCGAACTGTGGGGCGGATTGTCGGCACGAACATGCGCGTTCCCGCAAGGGCGGGCGAACCGTTCGGTGCGGGGATGGGGAACGGCGGGCGCGCCATCGCGGGCGATGGCCGGCACGCGTAGAATCCACCGCATCCCGACCCGGAGTTCGTCATGCGCCGTCTCCTGCTCGCCCTCGCGCCGGTCACCCTGCTCGCTCAGGCGCAGCCGGTTCCCCAGACCACCGCCAAGCCTGGGTGGCAGTGGAGCTACGACAGCGTGGTGACGGTGGTCAACGCGGTGCGCGCCGGGCGCTCGCTGCAGCCCGCGGCCTGGCCGAACGGCGCGCGCGTGGCGGTGCTGCTCTCGTTTGACGTGGACAACGAGACGATCGGCGTGCGCTACGGCGAGCCGACGGTCGGTGCACTCTCGATGCAGCAGTACGGGCATCGGGTGGGCCTGCCGCGCATCGTCGCCCTGCTCGATCAGCACAAGATACCCGCGACCTTCTTCGCCCCTTCAGTGAGCCTGTCGCTCACGCCCTCGATGATTCCGCTGATCAAGCGGAGCGGGCGTCACGAGTTTGGCATCCATGGCTGGATCCACGAGCTGAACATGACGCTCCCCGACTCGGCGGAACGCGCGTTGCTGCTGAAGGCGATGGCTGAGGTGACCCAGTTGACCGGGACGAAGCCGACGGGGTATCGCGCGCCGAGCTGGAATTTCAGCCCCAATACACTCACCATCCTGCGGGACATGGGATTTCGCTACGAGAGTTCGCTGATGGCCGATGATCGACCGTACGAGCTCGTGCAGGCGGGAAAGCCGACGGGGATGGTCGAGATTCCCGTGGAGTGGATCCTCGATGACGCGCCGCTCTTCGATCCGCGCGGCCAGAGCTACATGAACCCGCGCGATGTGGCCCGCGTCTGGATGGACGAGTTCGACAAGGCGTACGAGGAAGGGACCATGCTGGTGCTCACCATGCATCCGCACATCACGGGACATCGTTCGCGCATCGTCGCGCTGGAGCAGCTCATTGCCCACATCGAAGCGAAGGGGCCGGGCAAGGTCTGGTGGGCGACGCACGGGGCACTGGCCGAATACGTGCGCCAGGCGGCGAACCTGGGAGAACCGATCGCGCGGTGACCGGCTTTCCCGGTACACGGCGGGGCCGCGAGCCCCTAAATTGACGGAAGCGCCGACGGCACTGTCGCCGCGGCGCTTCGACTTTGTTGGGAGCACGTATCCATGGCCAGCATCAACAGTGGCAAGAAGCGCATAGCCATCCTCACCGGCGGCGGCGACGTCCCGGGCCTGAATCCCGCGATCCGCGCGGTCACCATTCGCGCGCTGCGGGAGGGGTGGGACGTCATCGGCCTGCGGCGTGGCTGGGCCGGCGTGGTGGAGATCGTCCGCGATCACCTGCACGACAACTCGAACAACTTCCAGTTCCTGTCGGAAGAGATCGTCAACCGCGCGGGGCGCACGGGCGGCACCTTCCTGCACACGTCGCGCACGCGGCCGAGCAGCATGAAGGCCGACGCGGTGCCGCAGCACCTGAAGAGCCTCTACAATCAGCCGGTGAACGACCTCACCCCCGAGGTGCTGAAGAACCTCGACTGGCTGGGCGTCGACTACCTCATTCCCATCGGCGGCGACGACACGCTCAGCTACGCGATGCGGATGCACCAGGAAGGAGTGAAGGTCATTGCCATCCCCAAGACGATGGACAATGACGTGCCCGGCACGGACTACTGCATCGGGTTCAGCACCTGCGTGACGCGCACCATCGAGATGGCGCACCGGCTGCGCACCTCGGCGGGCTCGCACGAGCGCCTGCTGGTGATGGAGGTGTTCGGCCGCTACGCCGGGTTCACGGCGATGCTGCCGACGATGGCCGGGGCCGCGACGCGCTGCGTCATCCCCGAGCATCCGTTCAGCTTCGACGTGCTGACCGAGATGCTGATGTACGACCGCAACCGCAATCCGTCCAGGTACGCGGTGGCGCTCGTGTCGGAGGGAGCGGTGCCGCAGGGCGGCCAGATGGTCTGGCAGAGCGACGTGCAGGATGCCTTTGGGCATGCCAAGCTCGGCGGCATCGGCGACATCGTGTCGAACGAGGTGCAGAAGCGCACGGCGCAGTACAACAGCGGCAAGGAAGTCCACATCATCAACCAGAAGCTCGGCTACCTGGTGCGCGGCGGCGATCCCGACGCCATGGACTCGATCGTGCCGATGGCGTACGGCAACCTGGCGCTCGACCTGCTGCTGCACGGCGTCCACGGGCGGCTCGTGGTCGTGAAGAACGGCTGCTACGGCAACATCCCGCTCGACGTGGTCACGAGCACCAAGAAGGTGGTGAACGTGGAGCGCTTCTACAACGTCGAGCGCTACCGGCCGTACTTCCACAGCTTCGAGATGGCCCCGCTCTTCATCATGACGAGCGAGGGGTAACGCCCGGGTCGGTTGCGCGCTTTAGCGCGCGACCGGCCGGATGCGTATCGCCTGTCCCCCTCCCGGGGCGAGCTTGAGCGTCAGCGCCGATGTCGACGTCACGTCGGCCTTCAGGATCTGCACGGCCGTGGGCTTCGTCAGGTAATGCGCGCCCGGTCCGTCTGCGTAGATCTCGGCGACGTATCTCTTGCCCGCCGTCAGGAACGGCAGGCGCACCGTGAACGTGCGCGCCGACTCATCGGTGATGGCCCCGATGAACCACTCGTCCCTGGCCTTCGCCTTGCGCGCCACGACGACGTAGTCCCCGATCTTTCCCTCCAGCACGCGCGTGGTGTCCCAGTCCACGGCGACGTCGCGGACGAACTGGAACGCCGGCTGTCCCTCGTAGTTCTCCGGCAGGTCGGCGGCCATCTGGATGGGCGAGTAGAGCACCACATACAGCGCCAGCTGCTTGGCGAGCGTCGTGCGCGGGCGTGACGCCTCGTGGGGACGCGGCTTGCCGGTGGGGCGCGTGATCTCGATGTCGAAGATACCCGGCGTATAGTCCATCGGGCCGGCCAGCATGCGCGTGAAGAAGAGAATCGTCTCGTGCTCGGGCGGGTTGCCGCCGTCGCCGCCCCACGCATTGTACTCCTGCCCGCGCGCCCCTTCACGGCTGATCATGTTGGGCCAGGTGCGGCGTTCGCCCGTGTCGTGGATTGGCTCATGCGCGTTGATCGCGATGCCGTACTTCGCCGCGGTCTCGATCACCCGGCGATAGTGGCGTACCATCAGCTGCGAGTGATGCGCGTCGCCTTCCTTCGTCTTGTCGCCCACGTATCCGGTCTTGACGGCGGTGATGCCGAGCGACTTGTAGAGGGCAAAGGCGCTGTCGAGTTGCCGCTCGTAGTTGGCAATGCCCATTCCCGTCTCGTGGTGGCCGATGAGGCGCACCCCCTTGCTCCGGGCATACGCCGCGACGGCCGGCAAGTCGAAGTCGGGATAGGGCTGGGTGAACGAGAACTTGTCGCCGTTCTCGACCCAGTTCCCATCCCACCCGACGTTCCATCCCTCCACGAGCATCCCGCCCAGCCGGTTGGCTGCGGCAAAATCGATGTACCGCCTGGCGTTCGCCGTCGTCGCGCCGTGGATCGGCCCCGACTGCCACGTCATCGTGTTGATGTGCATTCCCCACCAGATGCCGTCGTACGTCATCGGCGTCACGAAGCTCGGATCGGCGATCTTGCTGGGCGGATTCAGGTTGAGCCCGATCACGGACGGCACCAGATCCGCCGCGCGGTCGGCCAGCTGGATGGTGCGCCACGGCGTGACGAACGGGGTGACGCCGCGGACCTTCACCCCGTCGCGCATGGGGGCGAGCATCACGCGCAGCGTGCGATTCTGCTCCTTGCCGCCGCGGATGTTGAGCCCGGCGTAATCGAACAGGTCGGCCTCGTGAAGCACGACGTGCAGCCCGCTCGGCATCTCCATCGTGAGCGGCGTATGCACGGTGTCGAGCGTGGAGAGCGGCGACGCGCGGAAGAGATACTCGTACCGGTTGGGCTGGAAGGACGGAATCCACCAGGCGCGGCCATCGCTCGCCATGCTGAACTCGGTCAGTTCCTCCATGATCTCGAATGCCTGCAGCGCCGGCTGCGCCGGGAGTTCGTAGCGGAACCCGAGCCCGTCGTTGAAGACGCGGAAGACGGCAACAAACCGGCGGCCCGGCGCCTGGGCTTCCTCGACCGTGACGCGCAGTTCGCGATGGTGATCGCGCACCTTCCGGACTTCACCCCAGGGCTGCGTCCAGGTCTCGTCGTGCTCCGCGCGCACCACGTCCACGACGCGCAGGCCGTCGCGCAGGCGCGGGGCGCCGCGGAACTCGAACCCCAGGACACTGGGCATGATGACGTTGGCCCCGTGCCGTGTCACCGCGTAGCGCAGGACGCCGTGGTCGAGGGCCACGGTGACGATGTTCTGGCCGTCCGGTGAGGCAACGGTGGCGGGAAGTTGGGCACGCGCAGCGATCGGCGCGGCGAGGAACGTCGCGGCCAGAAGGGCGGCGGCGCGCTGGATGCTCGGGATGGCTCGCGACATGTTTGTAAAATACCGCAGAAAGTCGGTGTTGGCCGGACCACTTCGGCATCGACCATCTCGTGCGCTGGCGCATCATCCCGGCCGCGCCCATATCCGTCGGTGTGCCCGTCATACGTCCAGGGAGCGCGTCCGCGATGCCCACTGACCACCAGGATTCTCGCGGATCAGGCGATCCGTTCAACCTCGGGCGCTTTGTCGCGGCGCAGGCCGCGCTGTATGCCGATGTGGTCGACGAGTTGTCGGCCGGTCGGAAACGCACGCACTGGATCTGGTTCATCTTCCCGCAGTGCGCCGGCCTGGGGTCGAGCCAGATGTCTCGTCGCTTTGCGATCGGTTCACTCGATGAGGCACGCGCGTATCTAGCCCACCCCGTGCTGGGTCCCCGCCTGGTGGCGTGCACAACGCTGGTGGTGCAGCACGCCGAACGTTCGGCGGAGGAGATCTTCGGTGCGCTGGACGCGCGCAAGTTCGGCTCCAGCATGACGCTCTTCGCGGCAGTCGCCGGCACAGACTCTGCCTTCGCACATGCCATCACGACGCACTGCGCCGGCGAGCGTGATGCGGAAACACTGCGGTTGCTGGGCATCCTGTAGTGCGTGGCGCCGGCGGAGTTCCCGTGGCACGTTCTCCTGACCCCCTTTGAAAGGAACTCAGGCCTATGGCAACAGATGCCGGCTATGCAGAGTATGTCTGCGACCAGCTGCATGCCGCGGGCGGCATCAGCGCGCGCAAGATGTTCGGCGAATACGGGCTGTATCGTCACGACAAGATCGTGGGGCTGATCTGCGACAATCAGCTCTTCGTGAAACCGACGCCGGCCGGCGAGGCGGTGCTCGGCACGCCGACCTACGGCCCGCCCTACCCGGGGGCGAAACCGTTCTTCAACGTCTCAGATCTGCTGGACGACCCCGAGTGGCTGGTCCGGCTGATCGAGGCGACGGATGCCGCCCTCCCCGCGCCAAAGAAGAAGGCCCCGAAGAGGGATGCGTCCAGGTCGAAGCCGCCGAAGCCGGCCAACGACAGGAAACGCCCGCCCGCCAAGTCCGCCAGGAGACCTAAGCCCACGAAAGCCACGAAGCAGCCGGCGCCGAAGAAGTAGCGGCGCCGGCGCTTGCCTCTGCCTATCCCGCTACGGCAACGGGATGTAGCAGACGTTGCTCGTCAGCATCATCATCACGAAGACGAGACAGGTGACCATCGGACCGAGATAAACGCGTCCCGTCAGCTGGAAGAACCAGCGGTTGTAGAGCGGGAGCAGGAACATCATCGGGATGATGCCGAACAGCAGGTTCGCGAACAGCCACTCGGCCGTCCAGTACACCGTGCCCGTGCTCACGAAACTGGCGTATTGAATGGCGAGAATGAGCACGAGCCCGACCGAATTGCCGAGTCCGTTGATCAGCAGGCTGCGCCATTCGGGCTGGTGCGCAAAACGTCCGGCGGCATTCACGCGCACCGAATTGGCGAAATAGAAGATGAAGAACAGCGGCAGGTACATCAGCGCCACGAGCAGCATCCGGCGCGGGAACGACGCGGGCGCCGACACAAAGAGAAAGCGGAAGTCGGTGTGGAAGATGCCGTAGCAGGCGAAGAGCAGGACGAAGAAACCCCCCGCTACCGCAAGCGAGAGCAGGAACGTGCGGCCCAGTTCACCCCATGTGGTCTGGAGGCCGAACATCTCGGGCGAGGCGCCGTTCCGCCTGCCGTGCAGCCGGTAGGTCAGCCAGAAGATCAGCAGTCCAATGAGCCCGTTGGCGACGGCCCACAACAGCACCGCGTTGTTGATGCGCTGCGGGAACCACCACGTGGGCTGCGCCGCGCTCGCTGTCGGAAAGACCTTGAAGGTCAGCAGGACCATCGGAATGAACAGGAAGCAAGCGAGGAGCGCGCCGACCGTGAAATTCGTCCAGTAGATGACGGTGCCCGTGCGGCCGGGCTTCGGCAGGGCCGGAGGGACCGCCTTGGCGAGCGCGCTGAACGCCGGCACCGTGAGCAGGAGCGCGCCGCAGGGAACGAGAAAGAGCAGGCCACCCACCAGCGCCATCAGCGTGAAGAGCTCCTTCAGCCACCACAGCTGCTGCGTGCCGGACATCGTCGGCGTCATCCCGAACACGGTCGTGAAGTAGTCGACCATATGTCCGACGGAGCGTGGGTCGTACGGCAGGAGCGGGTGGATGTTGTTGGTGTTGTACACGAGGCGCATCGTGCGCCTGGCCGGGTCGCCGTACGCCTTGCCGATCTCGACGACGGTCACGGCGCTGTCCTTGGGCAGGCCCGAGTTCACGAGCCGCAGCGCTTCCGGCGCATGGCGCATGTCGGCGTTCTTGAGCGCGTTGCGGAAGGCACCCTCGTCGTGCAGCGCGTAGTCCATGCCGACATTGGACCGCACGGGACCAAGCACACTGTCGGTCAGCGTCAGCACGTAACCGCCGACAAAGACCGCGGCGAGCTTGCTCGGCGGCTTCGGCGCGGGCGTCACGGCCGAGTCCCGCGTTGCGCCGGCCTTTTCGCCCTTCTTGCTGGCGGCCGATTTCTTCTTCGGTGTAGGGGCGGGCGCCGCGGCAGTCGCATCTCTCGCAGCCTTCGCGTTTGCCGAATCCGGCGCCGTGGCCGCGCGGCGCGCCGGGCGCAAGCGTCCACCGAAGTGCGCCGCCGCCTGGATCACGGCATTGCCGCCCGCCGAGTATCCCGCCGCGCCGATGCGCGTCTTGTCGACGTAGTTCAGGTTGGGCGTGCTGGCGACGTACTCGACCATCGGGATGACGCCGTAGCCTTCGAGCGTCGCCGACCGTCGCTGACGAGAACTGCTCGACGCACCCTGCGCGTACGGATCGATGGTGATCACGGCCATTCCGCGCCGCGCAAGCTCGATGGCATAGCTGTCGAGTGATTCCTTGCTGCGCTCAAACCCCGGGCACACCACGACGAGAGGCACGGGGTTCTTGGCGGTCGCAGCGAGGGGCCGGAAGATGTCGGCCGCGACCCACTGCCCGTCCTGGGTGGGAAGCGTGAGGCCGATAACATCCACGCGGCCAAAATCAGTCTTCACCAGATACGCACCGAGGCTGCCCATGAAAACCAGCGCGAGTGAGACGAGCAGCATTCGCCGGTGACCGCACGACGGCGCGTGCTCCGGGCGGGCGGCGGGTGGCACTGAGGCGGACATCGAGCTCCCAAGCGTGAAATTGCGAGGCTTGGGGGGCGTCGTCGCGGTCTGAAGCTCCGTAAGTATCGGCGCACGGTCAAAGGCGCCGCAAGCTGGCCCGCAGTCCACGCCGCTGACGACGGAGTAGGCCGCGGTCCGATAGCGAGAGGTGGGTTGTTGACGCCACTGTTCCGAGCGGAGAGTCCTCCGCAGGACCCATCAAGACCCGATGACGGCGCGCAAGAACGGGGCGCACCAGGTGGCTTCCCGCCCATGGGCCCGAGGCCGCTATCTTGCATCGGTCACCTGACGCAGACTCTCCTTCCCGAACCTCAGGAGTGCGCATGGTCCGTCCCGTTCCACTCGTGTTTGATCCGGAGCTCGACCTCATCCTCGAGCGCGTCGTGGATGTCTCGCCGTCCGACATCTGGGACGCATGGACAAAGCCGGCACAGCTCGTCAAGTGGTTCACACCGGCGCCGTGGACGACCACCAACTGTGAGGTCGACCTGCGGGCCGGCGGCCGTTTCTTCGCCGTGATGCGCTCGCCCGAGGGCGAGGAGTTTTCGAATGTAGGTTGCTATCTCGAGGTGATTCCCGAGCAGCGCCTGGTGTGGACCAACGCCATGGCCCCCGGCTTCCGTCCGCTCGAGCCGGCGCCGCCGGCCCACGAAGGCGACTTCCCATTCACCGCAGTGCTGACCCTCGAGAAACGCGGCGCGGGGACCAGATACACGGCGCACGTCCGGCATGCAAACACTGACGGACGGCGGAAGCATGAAGCCATGCAGTTCCACGCCGGTTGGAGCGCCGCCCTCGACCAGCTGGTTGCGATGGTGAAGAAGCGGCGTGCCAGGAAGAAACCCGCGAAACCGACGACCAAACGTCGCGCACGACCCACGAAGTAGCCGCGCTCCATAACGAGGCGGGCACCAAGGCGGCGTTGCTGCCGCTTGGTGCCCGCACGCTGATGAGCGACGCGACGGTTACACCCTCACGCGGTGCTCAGGTCGCGGGATACACCTCGAAGATCCCCGCGGCTCCCATCCCGCCGCCGATGCACATCGTCACCATCCCGAGTCCACCGCCCGCCTTGCCCAGTGCGTGCACGAGCTGCGTGGTGAGCTTCGCTCCCGTGGCGCCCAGCGGGTGACCGAGTGCGATGGCCCCGCCGTTCACGTTGGTGCGCGCCGCGTCCATGCCGAGGTCCTTCATCACGGCGAGCCCCTGCACGGCGAAGGCCTCGTTCAGTTCGATCATCCTAATCGCCTCGAGCGACAGTCCGGCCTTGGCGAGCGCTTTCGGCACCGCCTTGATGGGACCAATCCCCATCACGTCGGGTGCAACGCCGGCGGTGGCGAACGTCACGAATCGCGCCAGCGACCTGAGCCCGAGTGCCTGCGCCTTGTCGGCGCTCATCAACAGCACGGCGGCGGAGCCATCGGAAAGCGGTGATGAATTGCCGGCCGTCGACACTCCCTTCGCGGAGAACGCGGGCTTGAGCTTGGCCAATCCCTCAATCGTGGTGTCAGCGCGCGGCATCTCGTCCACCGCGAAGGGCACGACCTCCACCGTCTTCTTCGTCCCCTTCCACGCGACCTTCTGAACGGGAATCGGCACGATCTCGTCCACGAAGGCGCCGCGCTGGATGGCCGCCGAGGCCTTCTGCTGCGATGCGAGCGCGAACTGATCGGCCTGCTCCCGCGTGATCCCCCACAGCTTCGCCACGCGCTCGGCGGTGTGCCCCATGCCGATGTTGGATTCCGTCATCTCCGGGTGCAGCCGCGTGTGGAATCCGGACATCGGGACCGCGCTCATCATCTCGATGCCGCCGGCAATCACGACGTCGCACAGTCCCGTCATGATGCTCTGCGCCGCAAACGCGATGCTCTGCAGGCCGGACGAGCAGAACCGGTTGACGGTGGCGCCCGACACTTCCACCGGGAAGCCGGCGCGCAGCGCAGCCAGCCGCGCGACGTTGAGCCCCTGCGTCCCCTCGGGGAAGGCGCATCCCCAGATGACGTCGTCCACCAGTGCGGGGTCCACCTTGGCGCGCTGGACGACGCCCTTCAGCAGCTCGGCGCTCAGGTCCACCGCATGCACGGTCGCGAGGCTGCCGTCCTTCTTGCCGCGAGCGACGGCCGAACGGACCGCGCTCACGATCACTGCGTCCTTCAGTTGCATGGTATCATCTCCCGGCGCGCACAGGTCGCGCCCGCAGTCGTCGTGGATTCGGTCAGTTCCGCAGGGGCTTGCCGGTCTCGAGCATGTACTGCAGCCGGGCCTGCGTCTCCTTGGTGCCGAGGAGGCGGAGGCAGGCCTCGCGCTCGAGGTCGATAAGATCCTGCTCGGTCACCTCGCGCGGCGGTCCGTCGCCGCCGGAGAGCACGTACGCGATCTCATGCCCGATCCGGACGTCATGCGCGGTCGCCTGCCCGCCTTCCTGGAACGAGAAGAGCGCGTAGTCGAGGTTGGCGAGCGCTTCCTTGCCCAGTGCGCGCATCGTCATCGGCGGCGGCGCAACGTAGCCGGGCGCGAGATCCAGCACGCGCGCCTTGGCGTCGCCCAGCAGCACGTCGCGGTTCATCGAGATGCGGTCGCTCGTGCGCAGGTACCCCAGCTTGATGGCTTCGTGCGCGCTGGTGCTCACCTGCGCGAGCGCGATCAGCTTGAAGGCGCGCTTGATGCCCTCGAACGGATCGGCCTCCTCGTACGCCGCGAGTTCGCGCGTGAACCGGAAGGCGAGCTCCTTGGTGCCGCCGCCCGCCGGCAGGATCCCCACGCCGACTTCCACGAGACCCAGGTAGAGTTCGGCATGCGGCTGCACCGCGTCGCAGTGGATGGAGAACTCCACGCCGCCGCCGAGCGTAAGCCCGAACGGCGCGGCGACAATCGGGAAGGGCGCGCGACGCAGCGACATCGACGCGTCCT
The DNA here is from genome assembly GCA_036504815.1 of Gemmatimonadaceae bacterium. Lineage (NCBI taxonomy): Bacteria > Pseudomonadati > Gemmatimonadota > Gemmatimonadia > Gemmatimonadales > Gemmatimonadaceae > Gemmatimonadaceae bacterium. The sequence continues at coordinate 35,754 of DASXUN010000030.1, forward strand.
GGAACCGCGCGATGCCCGCCTCGATGGCCTTCCAGTCACCGCTCATCAGCGCCGGTCCCTGCTGCGCGAGGTTGGCGCCCGCGGTGAACGTGCGCGGATCGTCGTTGCCGATCACGAGTCCCACGTACTTGCCCTTCGACACGCGGTTGATGGTTCTTGCGATCATCTCCACCACGCCGGTGCCCAGCGTGTTCATCTTGCCGCAGAACTCCAGGCAGAGCACGCCGTCACCGAGGTCAATGACGCGCGCCTCCTTGTTCTCGTCCACCACGTGTCCGTCGGCGCGTCGCGCGGCGAGGTCGATCTTCCCGGGAATGGCGGGGACGGGGGCATAGCCCGATGTCGTCGCCAACTGCTCGGCGCGGCCCGCGCCCGTGTAGAATCCCTTCGTGGCCTGCGCGAAGAGTGCCGGCTCGCTGAAGCCGTGTTCCTTGAATTGCGCGCGCAGCCAGTCGAGTCCCAACGCATCCATCACCCGGAACGGCCCGATCTCCCAGCCGTACCCCCACTCGAGCGCGCGGTCCACGCCGGCGATGTCGCGCGCGAGGTCCGGCGCGAGTCGCGCCGTGTGGTACGCCACGATGGTCAGCATCTTGCGCAGGAAGTCGCCGTACTTGCCCGGGAGGTCGCGCACCCTGGCGATGCGCTCCGCCACCGGGAGCTTGAGCAGCGCGTCGATCTCGGGCGTGGACAGTCGCACCTGCGGCACGTACTCGAGCGTGTGCCAGTCGAGCGTCCTGATGTCCTTGCCTTCCTTCTTGTAGAAGCCGCCGCCCGTCTTGTCACCCAGCCAGCCGCGCTTGACGATCTCGTGCACCCACGCTGGCAGCGTGAAGTCCTCGCCGGTCGCCTGCGACAGGCCGGCGCTGACGTGCGCGAGCACATCGAGGCCTGACAAGTCGCCCGTGCGGAAGGTCGCGGTCTTCGCGCGTCCGATGAGCTGTCCGGTGAGGCCGTCCACCTCGTCGATGGTGAGGTTGAACTCCTCCATCAGCTTGAACGTCGCGAACATGCCGAAAACGCCCAGCCGATTGGCGACAAAGCCCGGCACGTCCTTGCAGAGCACCACACCCTTGCCCATCGCGCGTTCGGAGAACTCGCGAATGCTCGCGAGCGTCTCCGGCGCCGTGTACGGCGTGGGAATGAGCTCGAGCAGGTGCATGTAGCGCGGCGGATTGAAATAGTGCGTGCCGAGGAAGTTCCGCTTGAACGCCTCGCTGCGTCCCTTCAGCAGGATCTCCATCGGAATGCCCGACGTGTTCGACGTGACGAGTGCATTGGGGGCGATCGTCTCGAGCTTCGCGAACAGCTCCTGCTTCGGGCCCGGTTGTTCGATGATGACCTCGACAATCCAGTCGCAGTCGGCAAGCAGGCCGAGGTCATCCGCCGTGTTGCCGGTGGTGATCAGCCCCGCGCGGTCGGGGTCCATGAACGCGGCGGGCTTGGACTTCTTCGCCTTCTCCAGCCCTTTGCGGGCGGGACCCGACCGCTCGGGCGAGGCGGCATCGTCGCTGCCGGGAATGTCGAGCAGGACCACGGGAAGGCCGGCGGAGGCGGCGAGCGCGGCGATGCCGCTGCCCATGACGCCCGCGCCGACGACGCCCACTTTCGTGATGCGCATCAGGGCTCCTCTTGGGGGGCCTTCAGGATGAACGCGCGGGTTGCCGGGCGCGCCGCGCTCGAACGAATCTACAGCACGCCTCGCCGATCGGCGGGGCGGTCGTGTCCGCCGGCGTGCGCAACCGCTAACTTGAGCCCACGATGAAGATCCCCGCCGTCAAAGCCGTCGCGCATCTTCGCGCCGTCGACCCGGTGCTCGCCGATGTCATCGCCCGTGTCGGGCCGTGCCAGGCGAGGGCCCGGATGGAAGGCACGCACTTCGGCGCGGTGATGCGCTCGATCGTGTATCAACAACTCAGCGGATCGGCGGCGGCGACCATCCATGGCCGGGTGCTCGCCCTCTTCGGCAATCGCGAGCCCACGCCACGCGCGGTCCTGCGCATGGACGAGACGCGGCTGCGCGCCGCCGGGCTCAGCGGCCAGAAGACGCGCTACATCAAGGACCTGGCGCTGCACGCGGCCGAGCGTCGCTTCCCGATGGAACGCCTGCATGAACTTGACGACGCCGCCGTGCTGGAGACGCTCACGCAAGTGAAAGGGGTAGGACGCTGGACGGCGCAAATGTTCCTGATGTTCCGGCTCGGGCGCCCAGACGTGCTCCCCGACCTCGACCTTGGCATCCAGAAGGGGATCCAGCAGGCGTACGGATTGCGGCGGCTGCCCACCCCGCAGCAGGTGCTGAAGCGCGGCATTCCGTGGGCACCGTATCGCACCATCGCGAGTTGGTACCTGTGGCGGCTGCTGGACCTGCCAGCGGACTGACCGGGCGACAGGGGACGGGCCATGCGCATTGGCGTGACGGGGTCGAGTGGGTTGATCGGTGGCGCGCTGGTTTCGGCGCTGCGTGCCGCGGGACATGAGACGATCGGCATCGGGCGCGGCCGCGACAGCGACGTGCGGTGGAACCCGGAAACCGGGACGATCGACGCGGCAGCGTGCGCCGGCATATCGGCGTTCATCCACCTCGCGGGCGCCAGCATCGGCGAACGATGGACGGCGGCGCGCAAGCGGGCCATTCGCGACAGCCGCGTCCTGGGCACGCGGCTCATCGCCCGCACTGCGGCCGCGCTCGCTCCACGCCCGCGCGTGCTGATCTGCGCCTCCGCCGTGGGCATCTACGGCGACGCGGGGGACGCGATCTGCGATGAAGCGACGCCGGCCGGCCGGGACTTCCTCGCGGAAGTCGGCACGGCGTGGGAGGCGGCCGCCGATCCGGCGCGCGACGCCGGCATCCGCACCGTGCACCTGCGGTTCGGCGTGGTGCTGTCACGCAAGGGCGGGGCGCTGCCGCGCATGCTCCCAGTCTTCAGGCTGGGGGGTGGTGGCACGCTCGGGCGCGGCACGCAGTGGATGAGCTGGATCGCACTCGAGGATGTGGTGCGCATTGCGCAGTTCGCGCTCGAGCGCGACGACCTCGCCGGTGCCGTGAACGCGGTGGCTCCCACGCCGGTGACGAATGCGGAGTTCACGCGCGCGCTGGCCCGCGCCGTTCGTCGCCCCGCGCTCTTCCCGGTCCCCGCCATCGTTCTCAAGTTGATGTTCGGCGAGATGGCCGAGGGCACGCTGCTGGCGTCGCAGCGGGTGGTGCCGCGACGCCTGCTCGCCGCCGGTTTCGAGTTCCGCCATCCCTCCCTTGATACAGCGCTTCGCGCCGCGGTGAACGCATGACGGCAGGCTCCGCCACCGACTTCCATAGTCACCTGATTCCGGGAGTCGATGACGGCGCGGCGAATCTCGCCGAATCGCGCGCTGCCGTGGCCGCATTCGCGCGGGATGGCGTGCGGACGGCGATCCTCACGCCGCATTTCGACGGCTCCCTGACGCGCACGCCGTCGATGGCGAGCGCGCGGCTCGCGCAGATCGACACCGCCTTCGCGGCGCTGATCGCCGACGCCGACGTGCTGGTGACGGGCGTGCAGCTGCTGCGCGGCGTCGAGCTGATGCTAGACCTGCCCGATCCGGACGTCAGCGATCCGCGCCTGCGGCTCAACGGCGGGCGCTTCGTGCTGGTGGAGTACCCCGGGCTTCAGCTGCCGCTGTCGCACGCCGACTATGCCATCCGTGCGCTGCGGGAAAAGGGGTGGCAGCCGATCCTCGCGCATCCCGAGCGCTACCGGAATGTCGACGACGGACTCTCGCAGCTCGTCGCGCTGCGCTACGCCGGGGCCTACTTCCAAGTCAACGCCGGGTCGCTGCTCGGCTATCACGGCGAGGCGCCGCGCCGGCGGGCCATCGAGTTGCTGGCTCGGGGCTGGGCGGAGTACGGGTCCAGCGACTACCACGCGCGGGGCGCGCCGGCCGTGGCGGCGGCGCGCGCGGCACTCACGGCGGCCGGCGCGGCGGCCCAGGCGGAACTCTTGTTTGTCGAGAATCCGGCGCGGCTGGTGCAGGACGCGGCGCCGCAGGCCGTGCCGGCGATGGCGATCGCCGCAAGAAAGCCGCGCCCGTGGTGGGCGCGGCTCCTTGGGCGACGCTGACCGCGCCGTCCACCTACCGGCGCAGGCCGCGAAGCTGGAGTTCGAAGTCCAGCGAGTTCGACGCGAGAATGACCGCCACGTCGAACGAGACGCGCCCGGCGATGACCAGGTCGGCCAGGTGCTGATCGAAGGTCTGCGTGCCGTATTGCGCACGCCCCTCGGCAAGCACGGAGCGCAGTTCCTGCAAGCGGCCCGGGTCGCCGATGATCTCGCGCACGCCCGGGTTCATGCACAGCAGTTCCGCGGCCAGCACGCGTCCGTTGCCATCGGCCCGCGGCAGCAGCCGCTGGGCAAGGGCGCAGCGCAGCGTCTCTGAGAGCTGGAGGCGCACCTGGTCCTGCGCGTCGACCGGGAAGTTCCCCAGCAGCGACTTCAGCGCGCTGGTGACGTCGGCCGACTGCACGCGGGCGATGACCATGCGGCCCTGTTCCACGGCACGGAAGGCCATCTCGATCATCTCGGCGCCCGCCAGTTCGCCGAGCACCACCACGTCCGCGTCCTGGTCGAGGGCGGCGCGCATGCCGGCGATGTACGAGTCGGTGTCGATGCCCACCTCGCGCTGCGTCACCGAGCACTTGTGGCTCTTGTGCAGGAACTCGATGGACGGCTCCACCGACACGACATGGCGGCGTGCCGGCGCGTGGTGGTTGAGGTGGTTGATGATCGCCGCGAGCGTGCTGGTCCGTCCGGACCCCGCCACACCGCTGATCAGGACCAGGCCGAAGTCCGCGAGCACGGCGCGGCCAAGCGCCGACGGCAGGCCAAGCGTCTCGAAAGTCGGCAGCACGTCGGGAATGACGCGCATCACCACCATGTAGCTGGAGCGCTGCTTCAGGATGCTGATGCGGAAACGCGCGATGCCTGGCGCGCTCCACGGGCCCGTGTAGTCGTGGACCTCGTCGAGGGTCGGCGCATTTGGCGCCGTCGCCAGCATGTGCATGGCGAGTTCGCGCGTGTCGAGCGCGCCGAGCACTGGCGTGTCGAGCGGCACCAGCTGCCCGTGAATGCGGGCGTATACCACATCGCCGGCCCGGATGTGCACGTCGCTGGCCCCACGCTGGATTGCCTCGGTCAGGAACTGCCGAAGGCGCTCCACCTGCGCCGCGCTGCCGCCGGGACGGAATCGGCGCTCTTCAGCAGGAGGCAGGTCGTCAGCTTTCACAGTAGCGGTCGTATGCACGAGTGGGTTCCGAACGATCAGGGACGGAGGCGACCAAACAACGCCGTCAGATCAGCACGACCAATGCGCCCCGGCGGCAAGCTGTGGCACTCTCATTGACGAACTGTACGATTGTTGTATACTGGACGAAAGATAGACAATTAGGTAACTTCTTGTCAAGCGAGACGGGTAAGGCTTCACATCGGCTGATGGATGTATTGAACCTGTTGGTGCTGAATAGCTTGGGTAGCGACGCTATACCATAGAATGTCGGTGCCCGGACTTCCGGCGCGCCCGCAGCCGCCTTCTGACTTTTCGCCGGATCCTCCAAGTCTCATGTCGACGCAAGCCCACCTGACGCGGCTCGAGTTGCGCCACCGCGCGCTCGACCTGCAGCGCCGTCGCTTCTGGCGAGAGGTCAGCTACGGGGCAATCATCGTCGCGTCGGATGTGCTGGCACTGGCCCTGGTCTTCACGGCGTTCACGATGCTGCCGCTGGACCGGCTGCATCCCATGCTCGGTCCGGACGGCAAGTCATTCCTCTCCGGCCTGATTCCGCTGTCGCCGACGGCGCTGGCCCGCCGTCTGACGTCGCTGGTGTTCTGCCTGATGGCGACGAGTTCCTATACCTCGACCGAGCGGCAGGCCACTCCGTGGCGCATGTTCATTGCCCTGCTTCTGGGCCTCGCGTTGCCGCGCTGGAACGAAGTGTGGGGGCCCGGCGTGATCGGGCGATGGATCGCCGTCGGTGCGGTGCTCGGCGCGACGTGGGGCATCCTGCTGATCCAGCGGCGCGCCCTCGCGCGCGCGCTGTCGCCGATCGACCCGCGTCGCCTCGATGCCGCGCGGACCCTGGTCCTGGGACCGGCCGCTGAAATTGAGCGGCTGCGGCGCGACCGCTCGTCCGGCCTTGAGAGCCGCATCATGCCCGCCACCTATGAGCTGAGCCCCGATTGGGGCGAGCCGGGCGCCGAAGGGATGCCGCACCTGTACGATCGCATCTCCGAATCGAATGCGGACGCCATCGTGCTGGTCGGGCCCGTCTCGGACGTGGCGCTCCAGAGCGTGATGATCGCCGCCTCGAGCGCCGGCGCGCGCGTCTATGCCACGCGCCGCGAGGCGTTCCGCAAGCTCGACGAACCGTCGTTCGTGCTGCGACGCTCCGAGCCGCTGATGCTGCTTTCGCGCCCGGCGCTGGTGGGCTCGCAGCTGGTGCTGAAGCGCGTCATGGACGTCATCGGGTCCGCCGTCGGACTGTTGATCCTGTCGCCCGTGCTCGGCCTGGTCGGCCTGATCGTGAAGCTCACGTCACCGGGACCGATCCTGTTCCGTCAGGTGCGCGTGGGACTGGGCGGCGATCCCTTCGTTTGCCTGAAATTCAGGACCATGGTGGCCGACGCCGAGGCGCAGCTCGCGCATGTCGCCCCGAAGAACATCCACGACGGCGATCAGCGGATCTTCAAGCTGCCGAACGATCCGCGCCTGACGTCGGTGGGCAAGTTCCTGCGCCGGTCCAGCCTGGATGAACTGCCGCAGCTGTGGAACGTGCTGAACGGCGAGATGTCGCTGGTGGGACCGCGCCCGGCCCTGCCGTCGGAAGTGCTGCGCTACGCGCCGCATCACTTCGTCCGGTTCGAGGTGCTGCCCGGGATCACCGGACCCTGGCAGGTGGGCGGCCGCAACGCGATTCGGGACTTCGAGGATGTGGTGCAGCTCGAAGCCGACTATGTTCGCGGCTGGACGCTGTGGCGCGATCTGGTGATCCTGCTGCGCACCCTGCCTGCCGTCCTCTCCATGAAGGGAGCCTTCTAGGTGGTGACATCACGCCGGCGCCACTCGTTCTTGTCTCGGATTTCCCTCCTTTTGCCCGCTTCTGCGATGACTGTTCGATTCTCAATGGTTTCCCTGCTGCGTCGCGCTCTTCCGGCCGCGGTCGTCGTGGCGGCCGCCTGCACGCAGCGAGTCCCGACGATGCTGGCGCCGCTCCCTGACCGGCCGTGGACGGTGCTGCCTGGCGACGAGGTAAAGGTTCGGGTGTATCGAGAGCCCGACCTCAGCGGACAGTATGTCGTCACGGGCAAGGGCGACGTGTTCATTCCGGGCCTCGGCCGCATTGTCGCCGCGGGCATGACCGCGGACTCGCTCTCGACCACCATCACGAACGGCTATGCCAGGCGAATCGTCGATGCGATCGTCGACGTGGGCCTCGTCCGTTCACTCCCCGTGCTTGGACAGGTGCAGTCGCCGGGCGTCTATCAGGCGGAACCCACGATGTCCGTGCAGCAAGTGGTGGCGAAGGCCGGCGGCGTGCGAGGCACCAGCCTGAGGACGCCGACGTACCTGCTGCAGAAGGGACGCGACGGGACGCGCTTTGCGCTCGCGGCGGACTTGCGTCTCGATCGTGTTGCACTCGATGAAGGGGACGCCATCATCGTCGTCGATCCCTCATTCGTGGAGAAATGGGCGCCCTGGGTCATGACGTTCAACCAGTTCGCCTCGGGCCTGTCGGTGGCCATCAGTCTCATCCTGCTCTCGAAGAAATAGACCGTGGAACAACTACCCATTCTTGCCGATCCGGGCGACGCGAACCAGGAAATCGACCTGCGCCGCGCCTGGCAGACCGTCGCGCGCAGCGCGTGGATCATCGTGATCTGCATCGGCCTGGCGACGGCGGCGGCAATGCTCGCCGTGCGCCGCATCGACCCGGTGTACACGGCCTCCACCACGGTGCGCATCGAGGAGAAGCAGTCGGCGAACCCGATGAGCATGTTCGCCACGGACTACACGAACGTGCTGGCGACGGCCACGCAGATCCTCACCAGCCGGCAGCTGGCGTATGACGTCGTGGACTCCCTCGGCATGCGGTTGAGCGTCTACCAGCCCGTGCGGCGCCAGAAGAGCGAGGTGGTGCGCGCCGCGCACATCAACGCGGACGCGCCGTCGCAGGCGTATCGCCTCGACCGCTCCGACCGCGGCCTGCGCGAGGTGCGGCTCCTGCCGAGCGAGAAGCTCCTGGGCAGTTTCCCCGACTCGATGCCGATCCCGATCGATGGCGGCTGGATCCAGCTGGCGGGCGGGGCCTCACGGTACGATCGCCTCGTGTTCACCGTCCACCCGCGCAATGATGTCGCGTCGGCGCTGCGCGACGCGGTGCGCGTCACGCAGCCGGGGCGCGACGCGAACGTGCTGCGGATCTCGTACACGGGCAAGGATCCAGTGGAGGCCATGGAGGTGCCCAACGTGCTGGCCCGCGCCTACGTGCGACGCCGCATCGACCTTGCCGCCAGCGGCGCCCGGTCGACGGTCAGCTATCTGCAGCGGCAGGCGGCGTTGGTTGGCGAGCAGCTGGGGCGTCAGGAACTGCAGATCCGCGACTACCTCCTCGCGCGCGGTGTCTCCAGCATCGACGGCAAGATCCAGGACCTCGTTTCCGAGCTGGAGCTGCTGCGCAGCAACATGACGTCAATCACGCTGGAGCGTGACGCGATCGCCCGGGCCATCGCGCCGCTCAAGGAGCAAGGGGCGGACGGCGCGGACGAATTCCTGCGACGGGCAATGGCGACGCCGGAGTTTCTGGGCATCGCCACCGCCGAAGTGAGCTCGCTGCAGCAGCTGCGCACCGAGCGTGATGCGCTCATCCAGCGCCGGACCCCGGACGATCCGGACGTGAAGGCGCTGAACGCGCGCATGGACGACGTGAAGGAGCGCATCCAGGACCGGGCGGCGGCTTTTCTCGCGCAGCGCACCGCGCTGGTGGAGGATCGCGAACGCCGGGTGGAGTCGCTGCAGCGGCAGTTGGCGCAGATGCCGGCGGAGGCGATGGGTTACCAGAGCCTCGAGCGCGACCGTCAGGTGCTCCAGGAAACGATGACGCTCGTGCAGGGGCGCCTGAAGGAAGCGGAGATCTCGGCGTCGGTGCCGGATTCCTCCGCCTCGGTGCTCGACGACGCGGTCGCCGCGGACATGCAGGCCAACTCCTCGCAGACCCTGATCTTTGCCGTGGCCATCTTCTCGGGCCTCCTGGTGGGCGTCGGCGTGGCCTTCCTGCGCGACTGGCTGGACACGACGATCCATGACGAGGGCGACCTGCGGTCGATCGTCGGCGTACCGGTCGTTGGCATCATCCCGAACCTGCAGCAGCAGGCACGGGCCGGTGCGTACCGATTGCCGCCGCCCGAACCGGCGGCGCGCAACGGGGCTGCGGCGGAGCGCGCGGCGTCTGGCGGGAAGGCGCCGAGCAGTTCTCGCGAGTACCACACCCCAGCGGCCGAGGCGTACCGGGCGCTGCGCACGAACCTCAACTATCTGACGCCGCCGCGCGCGCCGCGCGTGATCGTCCTGACCAGCGCGCTGCCCGGCGACGGCAAGACGACCACTGCGGTGAACCTCGCAATCACCCTGGCCCAGCAGGGGCAGCGCGTGATTCTCATTGATGCCGAGACGCGGCGCGGCACCGTCCACGAGGCGTTTGGCATTCCGCCGGCGCCCGGTTTCTTTGACCTGATGTACGGGCAGGCCTCGCCGGGCGAGTGCATTCGCCGCGTCTCGATGGAAGCGGGTGGATCCGTGGATGTGCTGCCGCTCGGCAGTTCACCGAGCGTGAATCCGGCCGACCTGCTCGTGGCCACGCGCCTGCAGCCGCTCTTCGACCGTCTGCGGCAGCAGTACGACTACGTCCTGCTCGACACGCCGCCGCTCAACCTCTTCACGGACGCGGCGCTCATTGCCGCCAGCGCCGACGCGCTGCTGCTGGTGGCGCGTTCGGACAAGACGGACCGTGACGAGCTCAAGTTTGCGGTGGCCCAGTTGCGCAACGTGAAGGTCGTCCTTGCCGGCGCCGTGCTGAACGACGTCGAACTGCGGCGCGGCTCGCGGTACCGTCAAGGCTACGGCTACTATTACGAATACGGCAGATAGATCCTCACCAGGTGCCCATGGCGAAATACTCGGATAGTGAACCGCGGCACGCGGAGCTTGTGCCTGACATCTTCGACACGGGAACGGAGAAGCTGCCGAGCTCGGGACAGTTCAGCGCCGCGATGCTCTCTGGGGTGCTGATGGCCGGGGCGGAGGCGCTCATCGCGCCGCTGATTCTCGCGTGCACGGTGGCGGGTTCGGTGTTTGCGTGGTGGCTGCTCGACGCGCCATGGGCGGGCCGCCGCCGCCGCACGTCGCGGTCGCAGCGGAAGTGGTATCTGCCGGCCCCGCGGGTGATCTACCTGAGCACGCTCATGCTGATCGGTCTGTGGCTCTCGACGATGTTCGTCTTCCGCGCCAGCGCGCCCGAACTGAGCCCGGGATTCGGCGCCACGCTGCCGAACATGATGGGCATCGACGTGTCGATGTTGACGCGGATGAACGGCATGGGAAGCGCCATCGACACCGGACCGACGACGGTGCCGCAGGCCGCCGAATCGGGGTTTGCGCCCTTCTCTCTCTTTTCGCACGGCACGGCGTCGACCATCGCGGTGGCGCTGCTCGCGTATGCGTTCCAGTCCGCGCGCCGGCGCATCCGGCGGGCGCGGCGTTCACGCGGGCACGATGAGGCGTCGACGCGGCCGTCGAGTGCCGCGCGCTAGCGCAGCGCGACCGTGACGGAAGCAGCAGCGGCCCAATCGGCCGCGCGGGTCGCGGATCGGCGTGACCGCGCGAAGGCGCACGTGACTACGGTCGTGTTTGCGCTGTTCATCGCGGTCACGATCGGAGGAATCGCCGGACTGGGCGGCCGAGCCTTCGCCTACGCCTTCGTGGGCGCGGCCGCCCTGACCGGCGTGGTCGCGTACTACCGCGCCCCGGCCCGCTACGTGGTGTTCGTCTACTTCCTCTGGTTCTTCACGCCGTGGGTGCGGCGGATGGTGGACCTGCGCTACGGCTTTCAGCCCGCGAGTTTCGTGCTGATGGCGCCCGTGGTGGTGACGCTGATCGCCGGCCTGACGCTGCTCTACCGCGCGCGCGAACTCCGCGGCGCCCTGATGTATCCGTTCGTCTTCACCCTGGTCGGGATCGCGTACGGCTATGGCATCGGCGTGCTGAAGAACGGGATGCTTCCGGCGACGTACGCCCTCATGACGTGGCTGGGACCGGTGAGCTTTGCCATGCACCTGATCCTGAACTGGCGGATCTTTCCCTCGCTTCGGAAGTCGTTCCTCGACTTCCTGCAGTGGGCCGTGCCGGTGCTCGGCGCGTACGGCATCTATCAGGTGGCGATGCTGCCGCCGTGGGACAGCTACTGGATGCAGGCGGCGAACGTGCAGTCCATCGGGATTCCGGTGCGATTCGGCTTTCGCGCCTTCGGGACGATGAACTCCCCCGGGCCGTACGCGGTGGCGCTCATGGCCGGGATCGTCTACCTGCTGGGCACGGCGCGCCGCGGCATGGTGTTTTCGCTGCCGCTGGCGCTCGTGAGCCTGCTGCTGACGCGCACCCGGTCGGGGTGGGTGGCGCTGGCCATCGGCGTCTTCATCGTGCAGTTCATGGGTCCGCTGCGACGGGTGACGCGCAACTGGTTCTTCCTCGTGCTGATGCTTGCCGTCGCCGTCCCCGTCCTCTCCCTGGATGTCTTTCGGGATTCGATTACGCGGCGCATCTCGTCGTTTGCCTCGCTCGACGATGACAACTCGCTGCGCACGCGGATGATGATGTCGAACCTGGCCATTCAGGCGATCGGCCGGCGCGCGGAGGGGGAAGGGCTGGGCGCCACTGGCGGCGGCACCAAACTCGTCACGGGCGTCGAACGCCAAACGTCCATCGACAACGGTTTCCTGGAACTCTTCTACGTCATGGGATGGCTCGGCGGCAGCCTGATCCTGATCGGACTCATCGGCCAGCTGCTGACCCTGGCGCGCTTCCGGGATTCACGGGAAGACTCGTTCGCCAACTCGGCGCGCGCGGTCTTCTGGGGATTTCTCGCGCTGCTCCTCATTGGCGACATCTTCAGCGGGAGTTCCGGCGCGATCTACTGGGGGACGTACGGATTTGCCTGCTGTGCCCACGCGTACAACTACGCGACGGGCAAGGGACTCAGATCCCGGCAGCTTGCGCGCGAGTTTGGCACGGCGTCCGCCGTCGTGAACGGTTAGCGCATGCTTCCCCCGGGGAGGGCCGCGCCGGCATCAAGGTTCCCCACGCGCCACGAGTGCGTGCCGACGGCACCCGCCCGCGACGCGGAGCGCCCCGGATGAGAGCCGGCGCTGACGTGCTTCGCGTCGCGCTCCCGTGCACCGGCCTCGGGCGGCAGCACCGCGGCTTCGAGACGATCACGCGCGAGACACACGCGGCGCTCCGGGCCACGCCCGGGCTGAGCCTGCGCGTCTTCGGGGGCGGCGGCGCGCTGCGTGAGGACGAACAGGCGGTCTGGAACCTCTCCCGTGATTCGCGGCTGGCTCAATGGGTGGCCGCCCACACGCGGTACGGCGCGTATTTCGTGGAGCAGGCGACGTTCTTCGCCGGATTTCTTCCCTCGCTATTGGCCTGGCGCCCGCATGTGGTCTACTACGCTGACCTCAACTTCGGGAATGCCTGCTGGCACTGGCGGCGAGTCAGTGGTCAGCGGTTCCGGCTCCTGTACTACAACAGCGGGCCAACGACACAGCCGTACACCCGCTGTGACTTCGTTCAGCAGGTGACGCCGGCGCAGCATGACGCCGCGCTCGCACGCGGCGAGTCGGCTGATCGGATGTGCCTGCTGCCGCATGGCCTCGCGCTGCCGTCTGCCCCGCCGGCGCGCTCCCCGGAACTGCGGGCGGCGACGCGGCGCGCATTCCGCGCGCCGGACAACAAGCCGCTGTTGCTCTCCGTCGGCATGCTCGGATCGACGCTCAAGCGGATGGATGTTCTGGTCAATGCGGTGGCCGCCTTGGGCGCCGAGCGACCACACCTGGTCATCCTCGGTCAGGAGACGCCAGAGACCGCGGCGCTGCGTGAGCAGGCAGCCGCCCAGCTGGGGGACGGCGCCTGGATTGGCACCTGGCCGCGCGATCGCATCAGCGACGCCTATGCAGCGGCTGACGCCTTTGCCCTCCTCTCGCTGAGCGAGGGCTTTGGACTGGCCTACATCGAGGCGCTCGCCGCTGGACTGCCGTGCGTGGTTTACGACAGTGCGAACACGGCGTTCATCCTCGGCGAGCATGCATATCGCGGCGACACCTCGTCGCCGGCCGGTACTGCGGCGCTGCTTCGGCGGGCGCTCAGCGAGACGACCACGGAAACGATACGACGCGCGCGCTGGACCTGGGTGCGTGATCGCTTTAGCTGGGACGTGCTCGCCCCGCGCTACGTCGAGATGCTTCGGGCGTGCGCCGTGGGACAGTTGCCCGCGTGGAGCCGGGCATGACGGCCACCGTGGAGTACTCCGTGATCGTGCCCACACGCGACCGGAGGCGAGAACTCACCGCCTGCCTGGAGCGCCTGGCCTCGGGTGCGCAGTCGCTGGAGGCCGCGCGGTATGAGGTCATTGTCCCCGACGACGGCGAGTTCGATGCAACCGATGCGTGGCTGCGCGCCGAGTTTCCGTGGGTGCGCCATGTGCGGGGCCCGCGCCGCGGCCCGGCCGCCAACCGCAACACCGGCGCACGCGCGGCGCGCGGTGCGTGGCTGGTCTTTGCCGACGATGACATCGTGCCATCGCGGGACTGGCTGTCGGCCCTTGCCGGCGCCGTGAGCCGCGGTGATGTCCTCGAAGGCCAGACCACGTGCGCAGCGGGCGTGCCGTCGCCGCGCTATCATGCGCCGGAAAACCGGACGGGTGGCGTGCTCTGGTCCTGCAACTTCGCCGTGCGCCGTGCGACGTTCGTGGCGGTGGCGGGCTTCGACGAGGGGTTTGCCGTTCCGCACATGGAGGATGCCGACCTGCGGGAGCGACTTCGCGCCGCCGGACATGCGATCCTCTGGGTGCCGGAGGCCGTGGTGGACCATCCGCCCCGTCGCCTGCCGTCGGGGACGCGCCTCGGCGAGTTTCGGGAAGCCGAGGTGCGCTACTTGTACAAGTACGGCGCGCCGCGACCCGTGCGCTGGCGGATGCTGAAGAACGTGATCCTCAGCCGGCTCGTGAATATCCGCCATCACCGCAAGGGGCCGGACTCCCTGCTCGCGCTCTTCGCGCTCGGCGCCGAAGTGTGGTACGTGCTGCTGCATGGCGCCGCCTGGGAACGCCGGTACGCGCGGGAGTTTCCGCCGGGACGGACGCCGTGACGCCACGAGTCACCGTGCTGGTGCCGAGCTACCGGCGGCCGGCGTCGCTCGCGCGCTGCCTGGCGTCGCTGGCGGCGCAGACGCGCCTGCCCGACGAAGTCGTCGTTGGCGTGCGCGCCGGCGATGTGGAGACCATGCGTGTTGCCGAGACCGCGGGCGCGACGGGGCTTCCCGTGCGCATTGCCGCGACGAGCGAGGCGGGCGTCGTCGCGTCAATGCAGTGTGCGCTGGACCTCGCGAGCGGCGACATCATTGCGCTGACCGACGATGACACGCGACCGTTCGCGACCTGGATCGACGGACTGCTCGCGCACTTCCACACGGCGCCCGACGTGGGCGGCGTCGGCGGGCGGGACTGGCAGCCGCACGAACGGTGGGACGAAGCGCGCGTTGGCATCGTGCAATGGTTTGGGCGCGTGATCGGCAATCACCACCTCGGCGTCGGACCGGCGCGGGGGGTGGATGTCCTGAAGGGAGCCAACTGCGCGTTTCGCACCCCGCTGCTTCGTGCCGTCGGGTTCGACCGCCGACTGCTCGGCGACGGCGCGCAGATGTACTGGGAACTGGGCGTTTGCCTGCCGCTGCGCCGCGCGGGATGGCGGTTGATCTACGACCCGGCGGTGGCGGTGGACCACGACGTGGCCCCGCGGAGCGGGGACGATCACCTGCATCGCGGGCAGTTCGCCGAGGCGCCGCTGCGGGACGCGGTGCACAACGAGACGGTGGAGATGCTCGAGGGGCGACGCTCCGCATCGCGCGCGGTCTACCTGATGTGGGCGCTGCTCGTCGGGACGCGCGAAGGACCGGGGCTGGTGCAATTGGTGCGGCGCCTGCTGACGGGCGAGTCCACGGCGTGGGCGCGTTGGCGCGCGGCCGCGGCCGGCCGGTTGGCGGGAGCGGAGACCGCCCGCCGGATGCCGCGCGCACTCAACGTGCCTCGGCCGCCGCTGCCATGAGCGCCGTCCATTCCGCCCGGCGTGGACGCGACGCAACTTCCGGATGCCCATGACCTTCTCCCTCGCGTTCATCGCGCATCAGGTGCATCGACGCGGCGGGCAGGAGCGCGCCGCGGCGGAGGTGCTCACGCGCATCGCGCGTCGCGTGCGTGTCACGATCATCGCGTCGGAGTGCGAGCTGCCCGCGGCACGCGTCACGTGGCGGCGAATCGCGCCGGCGCCGCGGCCGCTGGCGGTGGGGTCGTTCCTGTTTGCGCGCGCCGCGCGCGTCGAGGAACGGCGCGCCGGCTGCACGATCACGAACTGCATCGGCGCCTCGGCCTTCGATGCCGACGTCATCACCGCGCAGTACTGCCACGCGGCGTTCACGGCACGGTTCGGCGGGCTGCGCGGCGGGAGCACGCTCGGACGCGCCTGGCAGCGTGCCGCGCAGCAGGTCTTCGTGCAGCAGGAGCGGCGGAGTTATGGTGCGCGACGCCTGCGGCGCGTGATCGCGGTCTCGCACGGCACCGCCCGCGAACTGCAGGAGTTCTACGGCGTGCCGGCGGCGAAGATTGCCGTGGTCCCCAACGGCGTGGACCACGCCGTCTTCCGCCCCGCGGCGGACGCCGCGGCCAAACGCGCCCTGCGCGCGTCGCTGGGCATCAGTCCCGATGCGTTCGTGGCGCTGTTCTGCGGCGGCGATTGGGAGCGCAAGGGACTGCGCGACGCGATCGACGCCGTGGCCGGCGTGCCCGACGCGCTCCTCTGCATCGTCGGGCGCGGTGACGAGACGGCGATGCGCGCGCATGCGGCGCGGTGCGGCGCCGCCGACCGGGTGCATTTCGCCGGCCTGTCGACGACGCCGGAGCGCTGGTATGCCGCGGCCGACGTGATGTTGCATCCCTCGCGCTACGAGGCATTCTCCCTCGTGACGCTCGAGGGCGCCGCCGCGGGCCTGCCGATAATCACGCACGCCATCAATGGCACCGAAGAGCTGATTGCCTCGGGGGTCAACGGCTTCCTGGTGCCGTTCGGGGGCGAGGCGCTGCGCGAGCCGCTCCTGGCGTTGCGCGATGACGCCGCGCGCCGCGCGACGATGTCCGCGGCGGCCGTCGAGCGCTCGCGGCGCTACGCGTGGGACCGCGTGGCCGCCGAGTACTTCGACGTGCTGGCGGAGGCCGCGTCGTGACGACGCGCGCGGGCTGACCGATGTGCGCCATCTGCGGCCTGGTGCGACCGGGCGCGGCGCAGGAGCGCCCGCGCGTCGAGGCGGCGAACGCGCAGATGGTGCACCGCGGTCCCGATGACGGCGGGGTGTGGACAGGCGCCGGGATCTGCCTGGGCGCACGCCGGCTGGCGATCCAGGATCTCTCCGCCGCCGGCCATCAGCCGATGGCGAGCGACGACGCCCGGTTCGTCATCGTCTTCAATGGCGAGATCTACAACTTCGCGCGCCTGCGCGCGGCGCTGGATCCCGGCACGGTCTATCGCGGCCACTCCGACACCGAAGTGCTGCTGCACGCGGTGCGGCGGTGGGGATTCGACGAAACGGTGCGGCGCGCGCACGGGCAATTCGCCATCGCGGTGTGGGACAGCGAACGCCAGATCCTCCGCGCGGCGCGCGACCGCGCCGGCAAGAAGCCGTTCTTCTACGCGCACGACGGCGCGACGTTCGCCTTTGCGTCCACGCTGAACGCGTTGCGGGAGCTGGTGCCGCGCCATCCGGTGGTGGATCCGCGCGCCATCGACGCCTACCTCACCTACCAGGCGGTGCCGGCGCCGATGTCGGTGTGGCAGGGCATGCAGGCGCTGCCGCCGGCGCACACGCTCACCTTCGATGCCGCGAGCGGGACGTGCCGGCTGGACCGCTACTGGGACGTGTCGTACGCGACGAAAGTGCGGATGGACGAAGGCGAGGTGCTTGAAGAAGTGGAGCGCATCGCGCGTCGCGCGGTGGCCGACCGCCTGGTGGCGGACCGCACCGTGGGCGTCTTCCTGTCGGGGGGCGTGGATTCGTCGCTGATCACGGCCCTGGCCGCACAATCCGGGACGACCCCCATCGAAGCGGTTTCCGTGGGCTTCGATGACCCGGTCTTCGACGAGCGGCCGTTCGCCCGGCGCGTCGCGCAGCACCTCGGCGTGCGCCTGCACGAACGACTGCTTCGCCCCGACGTGGTCAACGACCTGCCCGGCATTCTCTGGCACTACGGGCAGCCGCTCGCCGACGTGTCCATCGTGCCCAGTCATGACCTGTCGCGCGTGGCGCGCGACATCATGGTGGTGGCACTCAACGGCGATGGCGGTGACGAGTTGTTCGGCGGGTACACACGTCCCATCGTGGCGCGTGCCGCCAGCTTGTATCGGCGTCTCGTGCCGCCGTCCATGCGACGGCTCCTTCCCGCGGCATTCCCGCGGCGCGAGTCGGGACTGCGGAAACACGCCTGGCAGCTGGCACAGGCGGGGCGCGCGGGGCCGGCGGAGTCGTTTACCTACGACCGCGGATTCCGCGACTACCGCGCGGCGGCATACGCCCCGGCGCTGCTCGACGCCGTGCACGGGTTCGACCCGGACGCGATGTACCGGGCCGTCTGGGATCGTGCCGACGGCACCGATGACGTGGACCGCGCGCTCTACGGCGACTTCTGCACCTACTTCCCTGACCAGCTCCTCGCCAAGGCGGACGTCGCCTCGATGGCGCACTCCCTCGAGGCACGGTCGCCGCTGCTCGACACGGAGATGATCGAGTTCGCGGCCACGATTCCCTCGGCGATGCGCCTCCGCGGGTGGGAGACCAAGCATCTGCTCAAGCGGCTCGCCGCGCGCTTCGTGCCGCCGGACGTGCTGTATCGGCGCAAGCGGGGCTTCGTGATGCCCGCGGCCCGCTGGATGCGCGGCCCGCTGGCACCGTACGTGCGCGCCACGCTCGACAGCCCGTCGTTCCACGATCGCGGCTGGGTGCGCCCCGAGTTCACGCGACGGCTCCTCGTGGAGCACCTGCGCGGCGAGCACGACTGGGGCGAGCAGCTCTTTACGCTGCTGGTCCTTGAACTTTGGGCGCGGCTGGCGCTAGATGGCTCGTTGCAGCGCGGCGATTCGCTCGATGCGCTGCGTTCGGGCGGTGGCGCGCGCGGCCTGCCGCCGGCGCGGCTGCGCACGGTGCAGGTTGGCATGGAGTGGTTTGACGAAAAGCCGGGCGGATTGAACCGGGTCTTCGGTGAACTGATGCGCCACCTGCCGGATGTCGGCGTGGACGTGCGCGGCCTCGTCACGGGGTCGGCGGGCGTCAGCGTGCAGACAGCGGGGCGTGTGCTGGGTGTCGCATCGCCCACTGCCGCGCTTCCCACGCGACTGCGCCGGTTGCGGCGAGCGGCGCTCGAGATGCTGCAGGACGAGCCGGACACGATCGTGGTGTCGCACTTCGCTCTCTATGCGTGGCCGCTGCTGGGCCTGCTGCGGGATTCCCGCCGTCGCTTCGTCGTTCACTTCCACGGGCCCTGGGCCCAGGAGGCAACGGCCGAGGAGATCCGCGGCATCGCGCCGCGCCTGAAGGCGAGCGTCGAGCGCGCGGTTTACCGCCGCGCCGACGCCTGCATCGTGCTCTCCAGCGCCTTCGGACGCATCCTCCACAATTCGTTCGGCGTCCCGTGGGAGAAGATTCACGTTATTCCGGGCGGTGTGGACTGCGACCGGTTCGCCATCGCCATGTCGCCCACCGAGTGCCGTGCCGCGCTCGGCTGGCCGGCGGATCGCCGCATCGTGCTCGCCGTGCGCCGCCTCACGCGCCGCATGGGGCTCGGGCAGCTGGTGGCGGCCGCCGGGCGGCTGCGCGAACGCGTGCCCGACGTGCTGGTGCTGATCGCGGGGCGCGGACCGCTCGAGGAGGAGTTGCAGACCCAGATTCAGCGCGCCGGGCTCGAGGAGCATTGCCGGCTGGCCGGCTTCGTCAGCGAAGACGACCTGCCGCGCGCGTATCGTGCGGCGGACGTGACCATCGTGCCGTCGGTGGCGCTCGAGGGGTACGGCCTCATCGTCCCCGAGTCGCTGGCGGCGGGAACGCCCGCGCTCGTCACGCCAGTCGGTGGACTTCCCGAGGCCGTGGAAGGGCTGTCGCCGGGTCTCGTCCTGGCCGATGCCTCGGCGGCGGCGATGGCGCAGGGACTTGCCGATGCTCTGACTGGTGTCACGTCGTTGCCAAGCGCCGAGGCGTGCCGCGCGTATGCGCGACGGCGCAACGACTGGCCCGTGGTGGCGGCGCAGGTACGGCGGGTGTACGAGGAGCTGCGGGCACCATGAGCGCGCGCGTGCTGGCGCTCGACCATGTTGGCGTCCTTGGCGGTGCCGAGCTGTCCATGCTCGACATCGTGGCGGGCCTTGGGCCGGACGTCCGTGTGCGATTGTTTGCCGATGGACCGTTTCGTGCGGCCCTCGAGCGCGGAGGCGCCGACGTGCGCGTGCTGCCGATGGGGAAACTCGCCGCCGTGCGCAAGGAAAGTCGCGCGCCATCGATCGGCGCAATCGTGTCGGCGTGGCAACTCGCCGGGGTCGTGGCACGCGAAGCGGCGGGCGCACGCGTGCTGTACGCCAACTCCCAGAAGGCCTTTGTCGTGGCGGCGCTCGCGGGCCGGCGCACCGGGCTCCCGGTCGTCTGGCACCTGCGCGACCTGCTGGGACCTCCGCACTTCAGCTCCTTGAACACCCGCGGGGCGGTGCTGCTGGCCAACGCCTGCGCGTCGCGCGTGATCGCCAACTCGCAGGCGACCGCCGCGGCCTTCGTGCGATCGGGTGGGCGAGCGCCGTTGGTGCGCGTGGTGCACAACGGCCTCGACGCCGCGCCGTTTGACACGGTGACCGATGCGGCGGCGCAGGGTGTGCGCGCTCAGCTGGCGCCCGGCGCCGGCTGGGTGATGGCCATGTTCGGCCGCCTGCACGCATGGAAGGGACAGCAGGTCGCCATCGACGCGCTCGCGCAGCTTCCGGCGGACTGTGCGCTGTGGATCGTCGGCGCGCCGCTCTTCGGGGAATTGGCGTTCGAGGCCGAGTTGCGCGCCCAGGCAGCGCGCCTCGGGGTGGCGTCGCGCGTGCGGTTTCTCGGCTTCCGCGAGGACGTTCCGACGCTGATGCGCGCGGCGGACGTGATCGTGCACGCCTCCACGTGGCCCGAGCCCTTCGGGCGCGTGATCGTCGAGGGCATGCTCGCGCGCCGCCCCGTGGTGGCCGCTGCCGCCGGCGGCGTCGGCGAGATCATCGCCGATGGGCGCACGGGCGTGCTCGTGCCGCCGGGCGACGCAACGGCGCTGGCGCACGCCGTGGCCGGCTTGCGCGACCACCCGGCCCGCGCGGCGATGATCGCCCAGGCGGGGGCGGCCCATGCGCGCGAGTTCTTTGACGTGGCGGCGATGGTGCGCGGCGTCCGCGCCGTGCTCGACGAGGTGGCGGGCTGATGCGCATCGCGATCGTGCACGACTACCTGAACCAGATGGGCGGGGCGGAACGCGTCGTCGAGAGCTTCCATCGCCTCTGGCCCGAGGCGCCGATCTTCACGACCATCGCGGACTGGGAGGCGATGCCGCACTCGCTGCGGAATGCGGACATTCGCGTCTCGTTCATGCAGCGGCTCCCGAGCTGGCGGCGCCATTTCCGCGCACTGCTGCCGCTCTATCCGTTCGCGATCGAGCGCTTCGACCTGAGCGGCTACGACGTGATCATCTCCAGCAGCAGCGCGTGGGCGAAGGCGGTGCGGGCGCCGGCTGGCGCCGTGCACATCTGCTACTGCCACACGCCGATGCGCTGGGTCTGGGACTACGAATCGTACGTCGCACGCGAAGGATTCGGGCCGCTCACGCGGCTGGCCCTGCCGGCGCTCATCGCGGCGCTGCGGCGGTGGGATGTGCGCACCGCCGTGCGCCCCACGCTCCTCGTGGTGAACTCGCGCGTCGTGCAGCAGCGGGTGGAGCGCTGCTGGGGGCGCCGCAGCGAACTGCTGCACCCACCGGTGGAGACGGAACGCTTCACGGTCGCGACCGGTGCCGGCCGCGCGCACCTGGTCGTGTCGCGCCTCGCCCACTACAAGCGCATCGACCTCGCCGTCGCCGCGTTCACGCAGCTGGGGCTGCCGCTGGAAATCATCGGCGACGGGCCGGCGCGCCGTTCGCTGGAAGCGATGGCCGGTCCGTCCATCACGTTCCGCGGACGGGTGGATGACGCCGGCGTGGCCGAGGCGATGCGCAGTTGTCGCGCGCTGATCTTCCCGGGCGAGGAAGACTTTGGCATCACGCCACTCGAGGCGAATGCGAGCGGCCGGCCGGTGATCGCCTTCCGCGCGGGCGGTGCCACTGAAACGGTCATGGACGGTGTGACGGGCGTCCTCTTCGCGGCGCAGACACCGGCATCGCTCGCCGACGCCGTGCGTCGGGCCGAGGCCATTGCATGGGACGCGCCGGCGCTTCGTCGGCACGCGGAACAATACTCGGTGGCGCAATTCGAGCGGCGATTCCGGGCCATCGTCGAACGCGCGGTGGCGCGCTAGACGTCGAACGACTCAGGGCGCGCGACGCAGCCCGCGCAACGCAGCCAGCACGCGCTTCGCCCATCGCCGCAGGACGGTGTCCCCTCGGGAGAGGGCGGCAAAGACGGGCGCCAGGCCAATTCGGAGCAAGCGCACCCGCAGGTGCACGCGCCATCCGTTGTCGAGTTCGTAGAGCATCGGGACCAGCTCCGCGCGTTCCGTCGGCGTGATCCACGGCATGAAGACCGACGTCGCGAACCGCACCGCCACACGCCGCCGCGCCCGCCGCACCTCGGCCTGGTTCCATCCGCGGCGGGCGTAGGCCTCCGCAAACGGGCCATGGAAGAGCCGGATCAGGCCGCGCAGGTGCATCACCTTGCGATGGTGCCGCGTCCCCTGCGCGTCGCCCCACACGCGGTAGTGCGCGAGCACTTCGTGCACGTACACGTTGCCGTATCCGAGGTCCGCCAGCCGCACCGAGAGATCGTAGTCTTCGGTGTAGCTGGGGCGGCCGTGATAGTAGTTCGCGCGGCGCAACGCCTCGGCCCGGAACATCAGGATGTTCGCGACGGTCTTGTATCCCTTCAGGGCCTCGCGCAGGGCCGCATCGGCGCTGACGAACTCCTGGGGCCGGTGCAGATGGCTGACGCTTTGCACGACGTCGTTGGCGTCGATGACCGCGACGGACGAGTGCGCGTACGCGGCGTCCGGATGCTCCAATAGCTTGGCGTGGAGCACGCGCACGAAGTCGGGAAGCAGCAAGTCGTCGGAGTCGAGGCGGACGACGAACGCCGCCGACGGCTGCTTGAGCACCCACGACGAATTCTCGGCGATGCCGAGGTTCGTGTCGTGCCGATGGTAGTGCACGCGCGGATCGCGCGCGCTGAGCGCCGTCATGACGCCGGGGGTCTCGTCGGTGCTCGCGTCGTCCGAGACCCAGACTTCGACGTGCGGAAAGTCCGTCTGCCGCAGCGCACTCTCGACGGCCCGGCCCACGAACTGGGCCTGATTGTAGGTCGGGATGCAAACCGCGACCGTCGGGAGCGTCTCGCGATTCATCGCATCGGAGGTCGGTCGATCGCCATGGCGTGAGGCCACGCGGCGCCTAGCGGCGCCAGCCGATGCCGGCCGTCAGGCGGAACCACCCGCCATCCGGACCCACGTCCGGTCCGCCCACCACCTTGCGGCCGTCGAAGTGCCATGCGGCGCGATTTGGCGCGATCTTCTTGCCCGCCCGCGCGCCAATCGTCAGGCCGAAGCGATCGCCAACCGAGCGGAGCACGAGCCAGTCGGCGCCAATTGCCGGTTCGAAGAGCAGGTACGTCGCGTCGAGCTTCGACGAATAGTTCGGGTGCAGGGCGACTTCCGTGAAGCTGGGATCCACGCCGGCTGGCGGCGCGCCGCCGCCGTTGCGATCCGAGAGCGTCAGCACCATCGTGCCCGCGCCGACACCGAGCATGGGGTAGAGATTCAGGTGCCGTCCTGCATACCACGTGTACCCGAACTGACCGAGATAGAATCGGCTGCGCAGCGCTGAGGTGCGGCCGCTGCGGGGGTCGCCCTCCTCGCCGAAATCGGTCATCGCGTACTCGCCGCCGAGCACCATACGGCCGAAGCCGATGCGAGCACCGCCGCCGTACGAGATGGCATCATTGGACACGGCGAAGTACTTGGCCGTGTCGAGGCGCTGGTTCAGGTCGGCCGTGAAGGCGATGCTGCCGCCCGTGCCCAGGAAGACGCTGGCATATGGAAAGGTGCCGCCAGGGCCCACGCCTTCGCCGCGAGCGCCCTGTGCCGCCAGCGGTGAGGCGGCGAGCGAGAGGAGCAGCGTACAGGTCGCGGCCCGCGTCAGTGCGGGGGTCAGTCGGTTCGTCATACGCGTCGGTTTCGAGGTGACGCCCGGTCTCTCGCAGGGCGAGAGTAAAATAGCGCTCCACTCACGCGGGCGCGCCCCCGAGATGCAGGCAGGATCGCACCGGACGTGGCCGCCCACGACGCACGCCGATCGCGCACGTCGTTGCCGCCACACGTGCGATTGACCGACGTCGCGGGAGCCGCACGGCTTCGATGGGCACGTGCTCGCGACGAGCACGCGGTCGCGAAAGACTCGTGGTCGCGCAACTGTTGCGGTCGCGTCTAGGCGACGGTCGCGAGAGACTCGCGGTCGTGAAAGACACGCCGTGCAGAGTGGCTGCGATGTGACGCTGTGGAGACGCCGAGCTCGACGCGAAGGTCGGTGGCGGACGGCTGGTCCGACTGGGGCTCTACTGTCAGAGGAACGTGAAACCGAAATTATCGCTATAGATACGCGATGATGGCGTGTTAGTGGCGCTAAAAATGGTGACAGATCGTAGATCGAACCTGGAATACTGTTACGCGCCAGCGCTTCAGTCGGCCGAGCGCGGAGCCGTGAGCAACGCAATCGCCGCCGCGACCGCCTCTCGCGTTCCAGCGAGCGCCAGCACGTCGCCCGCGTGTATCACCTCGGCGCCGCGCGGAATCAGGATGCGCTCCTCGCCGCGCGCGATGGCCAGCACACCAGCCCCAGTGCGCGCGCGCACGTTGAGTTCGCGCAGCGATCGGCCCGCGGCCGCGTGTGATGCCTCGATGGCGACACCCACCGGCGTCCCCATGCCCGGGAGCAGTTCTTCGGCGTGCGCAATCGGCTGCGGCACCGGATACGAGCCAGTCTCCGCCATCTGGTGCCGGAGTGCCGATACCAGCAGCTGCGCGCCCGCTTCCGCGTGACCCTGCAGCGTCGCGGCACCGCGCCAGACCAGCACGCCGATGACCATCACCAGCAGCAGCAGGGCCGCCGCGCCGCGCAGGGGTGGCAGGAACGGCTGGGCGACGGCGACCACCGGCACACAGGCGAGCAGCAGGATGCCGCCCTGCAGCGAGACGGCCAGCGCCCGTCGCGGCGCAAACCCGAAGTCCACGCCACGCGGCGGCACGGGCAGGGCGCGCTCCGAGAGCAGGCCGCCGAGGCGGCTGGCCGACCGGAACAGGCCGAGGGCCAGCGGCGCTGCCGCCAGGGCGGCGACCGCCAGCACCAACAACTGCGCAACCTGCGGACCCGCGCCCGTCCAGCGCTGGAGCAGGGACATGCCGCGCGGCATCTCGACCGCAGCCGCCACGACGATGGCGATCAGGGTGCCGACATCGACGAGGAGAAACCCGACCAGTTGACGCGCGTGCGACCGGTGCTGCGGTTCACCGCCGCGGCGCATCGCCTCGAACCAGGAGCCGTACAGGGCCACGAAGGTCTGCAGCGGCGCGGGGAGCGCGCGGTCGATGCGCGCCGCGACGCCGGCGGAGGCGGCGATCAACGCCGGCGTGGTGAGGGTGGTGATGGCCGACGCCGCCACCGCGACGGGCAGCAGCTGATCGCCGACCGTGCCCGACGCCACGCCGACGCCGACGATGATGAACGAGAACTCGCCGATCTGGGCGAGGCTCATCGCCGCCCGCACGCTGGTGCGCACGTCACGACCGGAGAAGAAGACCGCGCCGGTGACGGCGAGCGCCTTGCCGCCCAGCACCACGACCGTGATGACCGCCACGGCGCCCCAGTGACGCGCGACCAGCGCCGGGTCGATGGACATGCCGACCGCGACGAAAAACACGGCGGCAAAGAAATCGCGCAGGGGCGCGAGCAGCCTCGCGATGGCATGCGCCGCACCCGATTCGGCCACGAGGGCACCCATCAGGAAGGCGCCGAGCGCGGCCGAGTAGCCGAACGCCACGGCGAGCAGCGCGGCGGCGAAGGCCAGGCCCACCGTGGTGACGAGCGTCGTCTCGTCGCGCCGCAGCCGCGCCACGGAGCGGATGAAGCGCGGCACCACGAGGAGGCCGAGGCCGATGAGCGCGGCGAGGAAGGTGACCAGCTGCAGCACCGTGCCGCCGAGGCTGCGCGCGGTCATCGCGTTTCCGCTGCCGAGCGTCGAGAGCGCCGCGAGGAGGAGGATGGCGATGAGGTCCTCGAACACGAGGATGCCGAAGACCGTCTCCTTCACGGCCGGCTCGACGGGCCGGTCGTTGAAGGCCCGCGCGATGATGGTCGTCGAGGAGATGGCGACGATGGCCCCGGTGAAGATGGCTTCCCGGGCGGACCATCCCAGCAGTTCCGCCGCCGCGACGCCGAGCCCGAACATCGCGGTCGTCTCGAGCAGCGCCACCAGCCCCGACACGGGGGCCAGCCGCAGCATCCGGCGCAGCGAGAACTCGAGGCCGATGGAGAACATCAACAGCACGACGCCGACTTCGGCGAGCGACGACACGGTCGCGGCGTCGGCGATCAGGGGCACGGGAACGTGGGGCCCGACGATCATGCCGGCCAGCAGGTAGCCAAACACGACCGGGAGGCGAATGCGCTGGCAGAGCACGGTGGTGAGGGCGGCGACGCCGCACACCACCGCGAGCGTATACAGGAAGGAGTCGGCGCTGTGCATCGCAGGGAGAGTGGTGTGCGGTGCGACGAGATGCAACGGGGGTGTGCGGCGTGCGCGCTGATGGTGCATCCCGCCGCGCCGTGCGAAATTGTGCGCGTGTCGGAGCCGACTTCACCGCCGCGTCCTGATCGCGCGCGCATCCCGTCCCTCGACGGGTTTCGCGCGCTTTCCATCGCGCTCGTCATTGTCTATCACCTGGCCAGCCAGGATTCCGCGCCGGCCGGGCTGCGACAGGTCGGTTACGCGACGCACACCGGCGGGCTCGGGGTGCGGATCTTCTTCGCGATCTCCGGCTTCCTGATCACCACGCTCCTGCTCGCGGAGTACGAAGCGCGCGGCGACATCTCGTTGCGCCGTTTCTACTATCGCCGCACGCTCCGCATTCTTCCGCCGTACTACGCCTACCTCGCCGTGACGGTGACGCTGGCGGCGTTCGGTGTGTTCTCCCTGCATCCGGGCGACGCGCTGCATGCGTGGACGTTCACGATGAACTTCCGGGCGCTCACCGCGGCCTGGCCGGTGGTGCATGCGTGGTCGCTGTCCATCGAGGAGCAGTTCTACCTCCTCTGGCCGGGCGTCCTGCTGCTGCTCGGGCCGCGCCGGGCGCGTCCGCTCCTGGTGGGGGTGATCGTGGGGGCGGCGCTCTGGCGTGTCGGGGCGTACGCGTACCTGTTCCGCATCGGCGAGGCCGCGCAGTACGCCTTCCGGGGCGTCGCGGACTGGCTGGCGGCGGGGTCGCTGCTCGCCCTCGTGCGGACCCGCCTGCACGCCACTCCCTGGTATGCACGTGGGCTGGCCCACCCCGCCTTTCCGCTGCTTGGGATCCTGGTCGTCGCGGCGTCGTGGACCGGACTTGGCTATTGGCGGCGCGCCGACCTCATGATGCCGGGCGCGGTATTGGGGACCGTGCTCCTGCTCGACTGGGCGATGACGCATCCGACGCACCTGCTGGCCCGCCCGCTCAACTGGGAACCCGTGGCCTGGGTGGGCCGCCTCTCGTATTCGCTGTACCTCTGGCAGCAGCCGTTCCATGCCCCGGGGTCGAGCCGCTGGTGGGAGCAGCCACCCCAGAACGTCGCCGTGGCGCTGCTCTTCGCCATGGCCTCATACTATCTCGTCGAACGACCAGCACTGAACTGGCGGGCCCGGCTCGAACCGCGGCTGCAGTGGCTGCGCCCCGTTCGTTCAGCGAAGCGAGCGCAGTAGATTGCCGGGACCTGCCCCCTGCTCACCCGGATGACGCATGCCGATCCTCGAATTCTCGGAGCTTCCCGCCGACGCGCGCGTTTGGCTGTTTGGCGCCGCCGCCCCTGTTGATGACGTCGATGCGCGGCGCGTGCTGACGGCGGTCGATTCCTTCCTGCTGACGTGGAAGGCGCACGGGCAGCCGCTGTACGCCGCGCGCGACTGGCGCGACGAGCGGTTCCTGGCGGTCGGCGTCGACACCTCGCGCGAAGGCGCCTCGGGGTGCTCCATCGACGGGCTGTATCGCGCGCTGAAGCAGCTCGAAGCCGGCATCGGCACGACGCTCCTCGACAGTTCGCTCGTGTACTACCGCGACGCCGCCGGCTTTGTGCATGCGCTGACGCGTGACGACTTCTCGCTGCTGGCGCGCGCGGGACACGTGGGCGCGGACACCGCCGTGATGGACCTGTCCATCACGGACGCGGGCTCGTATCGCGCGCATTTCGAGCGGCGCGCCGCCGACAGCTGGCACGCCGCCCTGCTGCCGTCCCGCTAGCCCGCGCTCAGGCGCGCTGCCAGTCGGCCTGCCAATCCTTGATGGCGGCCTTGATGTCCTTCTGCTCGACGAGTTCGCCCCTCACCACGCGCTGCACCAGCCCCGGAAGTTCGGCGTCGCTCGCGAAGCGGAGCCCGACGAACTGCCGCACGGTGATGCGGCGGATGTCGGCGTCGGGCACGCCCAGTTCGCGCAGCTTGAGGCGCATCTCGAGCCGGATGACGCGGTCCTGCACCGTGAGGGCCATGATGCGGGCCGACCAGACGATGGCGAAGAAGCCGATCGAGAGCACCACGTTCCAGAGCGCGTAGCGCGTCGGGGCGTAGTAGGCGTGCCGCGCCTGGATGATGACGTTGAACAGCGCGATGGGCGACGCGATGAAGTGATAGAGCACGTCCCAGCGCGTATGGTGCGTGAAATCCTGCGTCTTCTCGGACATGGAGTTCCTCAGGGGGTGGTGGGCGGTACGCGTGGCCGCTAGGCGCGGGTCACGCCAAAGGTGTAGTCCTCGTGGTAGACCATGTGCGCCGGATGCCAGTCGTAGTCCGGGCGGGCCTGGCCTTCCATGGTCACGTCGAACGGGCAGAGCCCGCTGAGATTCTCAAAGATGGTATGGGTGGCGCGGTCGGTGACCCAGACGCTGAGGGTGTAGTGCCCCATGGCGAGCCGGAACCTGGGGATGTCGATCCGCACCGCGAACCGCCCCGTCGCATTCCGGAACTCCGGGCCGTCGCCGTAGATCCAGAAGTGAGCCACGTTGCGGTCGCTCTCATCGACGACATGCACGGAGAAGCAGAGCTGGCTGACTGGCTCCGGCACCTCGAGCGTGAACGTCAGGGCAAACGGGTCGCCGTGGCGATGCAGTCCGTCGCCGGCGGATGCGACTACGTGCCCGTCCACGAGGTGGACGCCCGCGCGGCCGGCCGGGGCCCGGTAGGCGTGCGGTGATCCGGCTCCTTCCGACTGCAGCGCGCGATAGAAGGCGAGCCCGTCCGCCGTGGCCCCGTCAAAGGCGATCTGGCCGCGCTCGAGCACCAGGGTGCGCGTCGTCAATGTCGAGACGGCCTGCATCGCGTGGCTCACGAACAGCACGGTGCGCCCGGCGCCGGCCACCTCGCCCATCTTGCCCAGGCACTTGCGCTGGAACTCCTGGTCGCCGACGGCAAGCACCTCGTCCACCACCAGGATCTCGGCGTCGAGGTGCGCGGCGACCGCAAAGGCGAGGCGCATGTACATGCCGCTGCTGTAGCGCTTGACGGGCGTGTCGATGAAGCGCTCGATGCCGGCGAATTCCACGATGGCGTCGAAGCGCCGCGCCACCTCATGCCGCCGCATGCCGAGAATCGCGCCGTTGAGGAAGACGTTCTCGCGGCCGGTCAGCTCGGGATGGAATCCGGTGCCGACTTCAATGAGCGAGCCCACGCGGCCGTGCAGCTCGGCCCACCCGGTGGACGGCGTCGTGATGCGGCTGAGCAGCTTCAGAAGGGTGCTCTTGCCGGCGCCGTTCCGGCCGATGATGCCCACGGCCTGTCCACGCGGGATCTCGAACCCCGCATCGCGCAGCGCCCAGAACAGTTCGGCGCGGCCGCCCGTGAAGGGGTGGCGCACGGCCGTGACGAGACGCTCGGCGAGCGTGGTCGCCCGCGGCCCGCGGCCGATCCGGTACGCCTTGCCGAGCCGCTCGGCCCGGATGGCGAGTTCGTCAGATCTCATCGGCGAAGCTCCGCTCGATGCCGCGGAAGACGGCGCTTCCGCCCGCGACCAGCACGAGGGCGGCGCCAACGCTGTACAGCAGCGCGCGCGTTGCCGGCGCCGGCGTGCCGAGCAGCGACCAGCGCACGAGCTCGATGGGGGCCGCCAGCGGGTTGGCGTAGTACAGCGCCTGCCACCGGGCCGGCACCGCCGATGCGGAGTACGCCACCGGGCTGGCGTAAAGCGCGAGCTGGATGGCGACGGGGATCAGGTATTGCACGTCGCGATAGCGCACCGCGAGCGCCGCCGCGGCAAATCCGGCGCCAAGTGCGAGCGCGCCGAGCAGCACAATGGCGACCGGCAGCAGAAGCACGCGGGCACTGAACGCCTGTCCCTGCGCCACGGCGATCACCGCGAAGGCGGCGAGCGTCACCAGCAGGTCCACCAGCGCCGCCGGGACGACGGAGAGGGGGAGGATGAGCCGTGGAAAGTAGACGCGCGTGACGAGCTGCGGATTCTGGATGAGCGACGTACTGGCGCGCGTCAGCACGCTGGAGAAGAAGTTCCACCCGGCGAGCGCGGCGAGGGCGAACAGGACATACGGCCGGTCGTCGGTGGGGACGTGGGCGATGGTCCCGAAGACGAACGCGAAGATGCCGGCGGCGGCGAGCGGCTGCAGCACGACCCACGCGACCCCGAGAAAAGTCTGGCGGTAGCGCAGGCGCAGGTCGCGCCCGCCCAGCGCCCCGAAGAGGTCGCGATAATGCCAGATCTCGCGCACCGTGCGCAGCGGGGCTGCGCTCCCCTCGCCGATGCGAACGATGGGGAGGTCCGTCACGCGGTGCCTCGCGCCGAGGTGACGGTCGCCACGCCGGACGCGAGGGTGATGCCCTCACGCTGGAAGGCCGAGTAGACACGGAGCAAGATGGCCTGACGCGCGTCCAGCCCCGTCAGCCAGTCGGCCGTCGTGACGAGGAACGCCGTCTCGAACTCATGGCCGGCCGGCGTGGTGCCGATGAGGTGCGACCGCTGGAACGTCACGTACGGCTGTCCCTCGACGGCCTGCTTGAACAGTTCGGGAATGCCCGACAGGCGCACCGCGTCGGTGCTGAGCGCGACCGTGGTGTGCAGCACGTACCGGCGGCTCTCGCGTCGCGCGAGGTTGCGGATGCGGATCTTCAGCAGGTCGGCATTGGCGATGATGATCTCCTCGCCATTCACGCTGCGAATGCGCGTCGTCTTCAGCCCGACCTTTTCCACGGTCCCCTCGTGCTGGTCGACCACGATGTAATCGCCGACGACGAAGGGCTTGTCGAGCACGATGGAGAGGGCCGCGAACAGGTCGCCGAGAATGTTCTGCACCGCGAGCGCAATCGCGATGCCGCCCACGCCGAGGCCGGTGATGAGCGTGGTGATGTTGACGCCGTAGTTCTGCAGGGCGAGCAGCACCAGCAGGACCCACAGGGCCAGTCGGACCCCGAAGCCCAGCGCCGCCATCGTGGTGCGGTCGCTCTGCTGCGGGTTGTTGCGCGCCCATTGGCCAAGCCAGAACCCGACGATGACGTTGGTCCAGGCAAAGCCCTGCAGCACGAGGGCGAGGATCTTGATGATCCGCACCGCTTCGTCGGCCGGCGGCGGGAACGTGATGAAGGCGTCGATGCCGACGAGCGCGACGAAGACAAAGAGCGACGTCCGGATGCCGTGGACGATCTCGATGGCGAAGTCGTCGGCCACGGTCTCAGTCTGCGCGGCGAGCTTCGCCAGCCGGTGTTCGGTGACCGTGCGCAGCAGCCACAGCAGCGCCATGCCGATCCCGGCCGCCGCCACGGCCTGCAGCCACTGTTCCGGTGTGCTGCCAAGGAAGGTGCCGCCGGCCATGAGGCGGTCCGCGGCGTCCGCGGCGCGCGTGAAGGTTCCGGTGGTGTCAGCGGTCTGCATTGGTGGCGGTGGGTCCCGGGCGGCGAGGGCGAACCATCGGCGGTGTGGTGGCGTTCATCGGCAGGGCGGGGTGTTGCCCGCGCGCACTGCCTGAAGTTACGCTCCCTACGCGGACCCGTCAGCCCATCCCAGGGAACCACGATGCCGCCGTGCAGGTACGTCAGCTACCTCCAGCCCCCCGACCCATGCTGATCCGTCCCGCCGTGCCGCAGGACCTGCGCTCATCGGAGATCACCCCGGAGCCGCTCTACCTCACGCGCCGTGAATGGCTGGCCGCCGCCGGCCTCACGGTGGGTGCGATCGCCGGCGCTTCGGCACTGTTGCCGCGCGAGGCGCGGGGACAGCAGGCGCCCGGCAAGCCGTACGGCCTGCAGCCGGACGACAAGCCGACGCCGTGGGAGGACGTGACCACCTACAACAACTTCTACGAGTTCGGGACCGACAAGTCGGATCCGGCGGAGATGGCGCGCGGTTTCAAGCCGCGGCCCTGGACGGTGCGCGTCGAGGGGCTGGTGCGGAAGCCCGCGAGCTACGCGCTCGAGGACTTCCTGAAGCCGAGCCGAGTCGAGGACCGCATCTATCGGCATCGCTGCGTGGAAGCCTGGTCGATGGTGGTCCCGTGGCGCGGGATCATGCTGTCGGACGTGCTCAAGCGGGCGGAGCCGACGCCGGGCGCGAAATTCGTGGAATTCACGACGCTGTACGATCCGTCGCGCATGCCGGGGCAGCGATATCCCGTGCTGCGCTGGCCGTATGTGGAGGGGCTGCGCCTCGATGAGGCGATGCATCCGCTGACGCTGCTCGTGACCGGCCTCTACGGACGCGACCTGCCCAACCAGAACGGCGCGCCGCTGCGCCTGGTCGTGCCGTGGAAGTACGGCTTCAAGGGGATCAAGTCGATCGTGCGCATTCGACTGACCGACACGCAGCCAGCCACCGCCTGGAACGTCTCGGCGCCGGACGAATATGGCTTCTACAGCAACGTCAACCCGACCGTGGATCATCCGCGCTGGAGCCAGGCCAAGGAACGGCGCATCGGCGAGTTCCTGCGCCGCCCGACCCTGATGTTCAATGGCTACGCAGACCAGGTGGCGTCGCTGTACGCGGGGATGGACCTGCGGCGGAACTACTAGGTGGAACGAGGGCGGGGCGAGAGGCTCGGCGAGGGGGGACGCGTGCAGGAACGGGTGAAGCGGATGCAGCGGCCGCGGTGGTGGACGTGGGCCGTCTGGATCGCGGTGCTCGTTCCCGGGCCGGCGGTGCTGGGGGTGCTCGTCTCCGACTTCGTGCTCGGGACGCGTTTCCTCGGATCGAACCCCGTGAAGGAAGGGGAACTGGTCCTCGGCCAATGGACGATCAAGTATCTCGTCGCCGCCCTCGCGGTCACGCCGGCGCGCCGGCTCCTTGGGTGGAACTGGCTGCAACGGGACCGCCGCACCTTCGGGCTCGCGGCGTTCTTCTACGGACTCACGCACTTTCTGTGGTATGCGCTGCTCGACATCCAGCTCGACGGCGCCGAACTCGCCAAGGACCTGACGAAGCGCACGTACATCATCGTCGGGTTCACCGCGCTGCTGGTGATGCTGCCGCTCGCCATCACCTCCACCCGTGCGGCGATTGCCCGCCTGAAGCGCCGCTGGGTGATGCTGCATCGTCTCGTCTATGTCGTGCCGGTGCTGGGCATCATCCACTGGTGGATGTCGGTGAAAGCCGATGTGGCGCAGCCGATCCTCTACAGCCTGATCTTCGCGCTCCTCCTCGGCTGGCGCGGGTGGCGGTACGTGGAGGCAAACCGCAGTCGCGGCCTCGCGGCAACCGTCCACAACGGGCCAGATTGAACGCAGCGGCGGCGCGGACCGCATGCGATGGCGCGCAACGATGGCGGGGAGAACAATGAGTTTGGTCAGGCAATTCGCGCAGTGGTGCGTGCGCCAGGATGGCCTCTGGCGCATCCTGGACAAGAGCGTGCTTCGGATGGTGCGCTATCTGGAGTGGGCGCGAACGGAGGTTGACCGGACGACGGGATTCGCCGCCCTCACGGCCCGCTTCCTCCCGCCGGCCGGTACGCCGCTGGTGGTGCTCGGCGGGCCGTTCGCGGGCATGCGCTATCCCGGCAGCCGAGCCGTCGGCAGCGCGCTGACCCCGAAGATTCTGGGCACATACGAGAGCGAGCTGCACGCGTGCATCGAGGACGCCTGCGCGAAGTCGTACGATCGGGTGGTCGATGTCGGATGCGCCGAAGGCTACTACGCGGTCGGACTCGCCCGGCGCCTGCCGTCCGCGACGGTGTACGCGTTCGACACCGACGCCGAGGCGCGCGAGCTCTGCCGTGACATGGCGCAGGTGAACGCGGTCGCTCATCGCGTGGTCATCGGCGCGGCGTGTGATGCACCCCTGCTCGCCGAGCTCGCGACGCAAGGTCCGATGCTGGTGATCAGCGACTGCGAGGGCTACGAGGACGAGCTGCTCTCGCCGAAGATCGTGCCGGCGCTCGCCCGGCATGACCTGCTCGTTGAATGTCACGACTTTCTCCGCCCCGGCGTGACGACCGCGCTCATCATCCGGTTCAGCGCCACGCACCACATACAGGCGCTCACGAGCACGCCGGACGGCGAGCGGCCCATTCCACCCGACGCACCGGCGCTCGCTCGGTTCACGCCGACGGAGCGCCGGCGCCTGCTCGCTGAGCATCGGCCGGGACAGATGACCTGGTTGTACATGACGCCGAAGATCGAGCAACGAGCCTCACAGGATCGCTCGGACGTGGCGGTGGCCTGACGCCCGCGACTCGGCTGGCGCGAAAGGCGTGCACGGCGCGACACTTCAGGGAATGCCGCCGCACCGCACACCCGCCAGCGCACCGCGTGACGCGCTGATCATCACCGCGCCGGGCCTCGAGGCGCTGGCCCGGCGGGAGCTGGCCGCCCTTGGCATCACCGTGAGTGGCGAGGAGCCGGGAGCGGTGTCGGCGACCGTCAGCGCGCGTGACGTGATGCGCGCCAACCTGCACCTGCGGACGGCGAGCCGCGTGGTGCTGCGCGTGGCGGAGTTCAAGGCGCTGAACTTCGCCGACGTCGAGCGGCACGCGAAACGGGTTCCGTGGGAGACGGTCGTCACCGTCGGGCAGCGGGTCCGCTTTCGGGTCACCTGCCGAAAGTCGCGTCTCTATCACTCCGGCGCGGTGGCGCAGCGGCTGACCGAGGCGCTGGCCGCGCGCATCCCCGGGATTGCGTCCGCCGACGCAGAGCGGTCCGATGAAGACGAAGGCGGCGCCGAGCAACTGTTCATCGTGCGCGTCTTCCGCGATCGCCTGCTGCTGAGCGCCGACACGTCAGGCGAACTGCTGCATCGCCGCGGCTACCGGCAGGCGACGGCGAAGGCGCCGCTGCGTGAGACGCTGGCAGCCGCGATGCTGCTGGGCGCGAACTGGGACGGGACGACACCGCTGGTCGATCCGATGTGCGGATCGGGGACCATCCCCATCGAAGCCGCCATGCTGGCCCGCCGCCTCGCGCCGGGGCGCGCGCGGTCGTTCGCCTTCGAACGCTGGCCGGCGCACGACACGGCGATGTGGAAGGCGGTGCGCGACGAGGCGCTGGCGAAGGAACGGCCGGCGCCCGGCGTTCCCATCGCGGCCTCCGATCGCGATGCGGGCGCCGTGGCCGCGACCATCGCGAACGCGGCCCGGGCCGGCGTGACCGCCGACGTTGCGGTCGCGCAGCAGTCGGTGAGCGCGCTGCGCGTGAGCGAAGGCCCGGGACTGCTGATCGTGAATCCTCCCTACGGCATTCGTGTCGGCGACAAGGCGCCGCTGCGCAACCTGTTCGCGCAGCTGGGCAACGTCGCGCGCGCGCAGGCGGCCGGCTGGCGCCTCGCGATGCTGAGCGCCGATCGCGATCTCGAGCGGCAGCTGCGCCTGCCGCTCACGGAACAATGGAAGTCGACGAACGGCGGGATTCCCGTGCGTCTTGTCACGGCGGAGGTGCCGGGCGATGACCGATGAGCAGGGCGTGATCGTCTCCATCAACGTGTCGCGCGGCGGAGTGCCCAAGCTACCGGTGCAATCGGCGCGCATCAGCGCGGGCGGCCTTGAAGGCGACGGCCAGCGCGACCTGCGCCATCACGGCGGGCCCGACCGGGCGGTATGTCTCTACGCGATCGAGCGCATCGAGAGCCTGCGACACGAAGGGCACCCTGTTGCACCGGGCACGACGGGCGAGAATCTCACCATTCGCGGTCTCGACTGGGACGCAATCATCCCCGGCGCTCGCCTGCTGGTCGGCGACGTCATGATCGAGATCACCGGGTATGCGTCTCCCTGCACGAGCATCCGGCCGTCATTTGCCGATGCCGACTCCACGCGCATCTCCCAGAAGGTGCATCCGGGATGGAGCCGCGTGTACGGGCGGGTCCTCGGCGAAGGCGAGTTGAACTGTGGAGACGCCGTGCGCCTGAGCGTGCCCGGCTGAGCATCGCGGATCGGCCGAGCAATGCGCGGCGGCACCGCCGCCGCGCGTTCGCTAGAACTCGAAGCCCACGCCGACGTTCAGGTGATCGTTCGTCCAGGACCGCGCCGTGTACGTGGTGGTCATGCGACGCCACTCGAAGCTCAGCACCAGTGGGCCGCCGGGATGCGCAATGGCGTGCATTTCGCTCGAGACATTCTTGAGCCGTCCCGACGCCGGCAGATCCGCGTCCCGGGGGTCGTCAAACCCGTAGCCGGCGCCGAGCAGCAGGCGCGGTGACGGCTTCACGTTGACCTGTCCCCAGCCGCCGCTGCCGCGCACCACCACACCGCCCCTGCCATAAAGCTGCCCAACCTGGCCGCCGCCGAGGACGCGCATGCCTTGCCCGCTGAACCACTCGCCGCGGGCCTCCACATGGCGCCCGAGGGGCACGAGCGCATCGAGCGTGACGGCGTGATTCTCGAGCATCGAGTCGCGTGCGGGCGAGAGCCATCCGACGTGATAGCCAAGGCCGATCTCTCCCAGCGACTCGTCCTCGCCCCAGCGGGCCCGCACCCGTCCTTCGAGATACGGCCGGCGCGCGCGCTCGGCGGCGTCAAAGTCGGTGTCGAAAGTGCCCACCGACTCGCCGGTCATCGGGGCGAGGATGGCGCCGGCAACTCCCCAACGGACCTTCCCCGGGCGCTCGACAGTCAGCCGCACCTGCGGCATCCAGTACCACGTGTTGCCAGCGGCGGTGAATACGGGCGTGCCGACGCCGGCGAGCGAGACGGGGTTCAGGTTCGAGACCAGCGGCTGTTCCTGGCCGAGCAGCAGTTCCGCACGCGGCCACGTGAGCACGGCGCGGGCGGTCCGCATGCGAATGAGCGGCAGGGTGCGTCCGCCGATGTTCGCCAGTTGGCCGCCGTAGAAATCGACGTCAAGGTCGCCGAGGAATTCGGCGCCCATCACGTGCGACGAGGTCACCGAGAGTCCGAGCGTCGTCTGGCGAATGGTCATGCCCGCGCCGCCGTAGTTCGAGCTGTAGCCCGTGTCGGAACGGACGATGAACGGCACGTCGGCATTGTTCGTGCGCCGCGTGTTGGCAAAGGCGTTCATCAGCACTCGGCCGTGGAGTTCGACGGTCATGCCGGACTTCGATTTCACCGACGACTCACCCTGCGCGGCCAGCTGCTGCCGCAGCATCTCGATCATTTCCTCGGCGCGCTCAAGCCGGGCGCCGAGCGAATCGATGGCGGCCTTGGTGCTGTCGGGTTTCTGCCCGGCGGCCGCGGCAGGCAGGGCGGCCAGCGCAAGGATCAGCGGCGCGCAGCGTCGCGCCAGGGTGCTTGACCGAGGTATTCGCAATGTCATAACGTGGCCCTGTCCCTTTTCGGTTACGAAAGCATGACGCGCTCCCCCCGCATACGGCAATGCCTGCCGGTGCTCACGCTTGTCACGATCCTGGCGTTGCCGACCGCCCTCGCCGCGCAGGGGGCGGTCAGTGGACGCGTGACGATGACCGAGCGCCCCGGAGACGTCACCGCAGACATCGGGAACACGGTCGTCTATCTGCTCCCCGCCGACGGCCGGACGCTGCGCACCACCTCCGCCAAGGTACCGATCGCGATGAATGGCAAGGAGTTCCGGCCGCACGTGCGGGTGGTGACGCCGGGAAGCGCGGTGGAATATCCCAATCAGGATCCGTTCAGCCACAACATCTTCTCCACGGCGCCCGGCGCGGCGTTCGACCTCGGGACGTACCCCAACGGTGTCTCGCGGGCCGCCACCTTCAGGAAGACGGGGGCGTTCCCCATCTACTGCAACATTCACGCACGGATGACGGCGTACGTCGTGGTGGTGCCCACGCCGTATCACACGATGGCGGGGAACGATGGCCGATGGACGATCGACGGGGTGGCGGGGGGAAGCTACGAGTTGCATGTCTGGCACGAACGGGCGCCTGAAGTCGTGACACCGGTGACCGTGACGGCCACCGGGATTGAAGGCCTCGCCACGACGCTCGATGCTCGCGGCTTCGTGGCCGGAGCGCACAAGAACAAGTTCGGCAAGGAATACACCAGCACCGGCAAGGATCGGTACTGACTTGATTCCTCCGCTCTTTGCCTTGCAGCGCGGCTCGCTGACGTGGAGGATCTTCCTGTCCACGGCCGCCGTCGTCACGACCGTGCTCGCGGCCACGCTGGCCGTCACGGCGCTCGAAGCGAACCGGACGGCGGACGCGGCGGTGGACCGGGCGCTGCGCTCAACCCGCGAGCAGGCACTGCAGATCCTGGTGTCGCGTTCGCGCGCCCTTCGCGGCGGCGCGGAAGTGTTCGTGCAGAACCCCAACTTTCGGGCGCTCGTCCAGCGGCGCGATCTCAGCAGCATGCTGGATCAGTCGCAGGAGGCGGCCGCGCAGCTCGGCGTGCAATGGGCGCAGATCACCGACGCCGCCGGCATCCGGCTGGCCAAGAGTGATGATCCCGGAGCCCCAGCCGACACGCTGGCCGGCTCCGCCCTCATCCAGTCGGCACTGCAGGGCAACTCCAGCGACGGCATCATCGTCATCGGCGATTCCGCGCTGGCACAGGCGGTCACCGTTCCCATCGTCGGTGCCGGCGCGATTGCCGGCGTGCTGATGGCGGTCACGCCGATCGATGCGAGCGTCGCCGCGGCGATCAAGCGGAATGCGCAGGGCGACGTGGACATCGCATTCTTCGTGCGGCAGGCATCGGGAACGGCGCGGCTCTTCACCACGACCCTGCAGCGCACCGAAGACCTGGAGGCGCTGGTGCGCGCGCTGCCGCCCAGCGCCAATCCGGGCACCGGCGACACGCTCGCGGCGGCCAACGGCGCTGTCCGCACCAATCCGGTGATCGGGGAGGAGCACTACGTGGCGCTGGCCGAGCCGCTGCGCTCGGTGTCAGGCGTCGAGTACGGCGGCCTCGTCCTGCTTCGCAATCGCGACGTCGAGTTCGCCGCGTTCAACCGGCTGCGCAGCACCATTCTCTTTGGCGGACTCTTCGGCCTCCTGCTCGCCGCGCTCGCGGCGGCGGCGATTGCGCGCCAGATCACGCGACCCATTGGCGCGCTCGTCGACGCCACGCG
This sequence comes from Gemmatimonadaceae bacterium, assembly GCA_036504815.1. Lineage (NCBI taxonomy): Bacteria > Pseudomonadati > Gemmatimonadota > Gemmatimonadia > Gemmatimonadales > Gemmatimonadaceae > Gemmatimonadaceae bacterium. Next base: position 75,020 of record DASXUN010000030.1, read on the forward strand.
GCGCGCGGCGGATGGCGACTACGGCGCCGACATCACGGGATCGGGCGCCGACGAGGTGGGCCGGCTGGCCGACGCGTTCCGGGCGATGCTGCACGACCTGCGCGAGAAGCAGGCGATGGTCGAGTTCCTCTCCGGCGGTGCTCCGTCCGAGGCGATGACCGTGCAATTGGCGCAGATGCGCTCCTCGATCCAGCTGGCAGCGCGCGAGGCGGGGATCACGCCCGGCATGCGCTTTGCCGATCGCTATGATGTCAAGGAAGTCCTTGGCATAGGGGGAATGGGGTCCGTCTTCAAGGCGGTGGACATCGAACTCGGCGAGGTCATTGCCATCAAGACCTTGCGCCGCGACTTCGTCTCGATGGACCCCTCGGCGGTGGAGCGATTCAAGAGCGAGATCCGTCTGGCGCGCCGCATCTCGCACCGCAACGTCGTGCGCACGCACGATCTGGGGGAACACGGCGGCGTCTACTTCATCACCATGGAGTACGTCGAGGGGCCGTCGCTCAAGCAGATCATCCGCGACCGCGGTCGGCTGCCGGTGGCCGTCACGCTGACGGTCGGCAAGCAGCTCTGCCGGGCCCTCGAGGTGGCGCATGAGCAGGGAATCATCCACCGCGACATCAAGCCCGCGAACATCGTCGTGGAAGCCGACGGCGTGCTGAAGGTGATGGACTTCGGCATCGCGCGGCTGTCCTCCACGCAGAGCGGCATGACCCAGACCGGCATGCTGGTCGGCACCCCGGCGTATATGGCGCCGGAGCAGCTCATCGGGCAGGACATCGACGTCCGCGCCGATCTGTATGCCGTCGGCTGCGTGCTGTACGAATGTCTCGCCGGCCGGCCGCCGCACGTCGCGGAGTCGGCGATCACGCTGATCGCGAAGGTGTTCGAAGAGACCCCGAAGCCGCCCTCGGCCTGGAACGAGGAAGTGCCGCCGGCGCTGGACGCGCTCGTCATGCGCCTGCTGTCGGCCGACCGGAACGCGCGGCCGGCCGATGCGCTGAGCCTCCACGACCTCCTGGCCGCCATCGAGTAGCTGGCGCCACCGCGCAAACGCGCGTTTCGGGTCGGCCCGGGGGCGTGAAGTGCGGCGGTCCCGCTCTCGGATCGCCCCCGCCCTGATTAGATTCCTGCTGTTATGAGCCTCCCAGTCTCTTCCGTCTTCAACGACGGCTACATCGCCGAACAGTTCGAGGCCTACCGCCGCGATCCGAACTCGGTGGATGAGTCCTGGCGACAGATCTTCCGCCTCGCCGAAGCGCTCGGCGGCGCCACGCCGGCCCGAGCAGCGGTGCCGATGGCCGCGCCGGGCGGGGACGCACAGGAGTTTGCCCGCAAGGTGGCGGGCGTGGCGCGCTACACCGCCGCCATTCGCCGGTATGGACACCTCGCGGTGCAACTCGATCCGCTCGGTACGCCGCCCCCCGGGGCCGTCGAGCTGACGCTCGAACACTACGGCATCACGGATGCCGATCTGGACCTGGTGACCGGCGCGGCCATCGACTTCCCGCACCTCGCCACGGCGCGCGACGTCGCCGAGCGTCTCAAGTTCCGCTACACGCGCAACCTTGCGGCGGAGTTCGTCCACTGCGGGTCGGAGGAGGAGCGCCAGTGGTTCCGCGCGGTCTTCACCGCGGAGCAGCTGACGCGACCGCTGACCGTCGAGGAGAAGCACACCGTGCTCCGCCGCCTCTCTGAGGTGGACGGGTTCGAGCGGTTCCTCGGCAAGGCGTACGTCGGCTACAAACGATTCTCGATCGAGGGAACCGACGCCCTCGTGCCGATGCTCGACAGCGCGCTGGACGAAGCCGCGACGGTGGGCGTACGCCACGTGGCAATCTCCATGGCGCACCGTGGGCGGCTCAGCGTGCTCACCCATATCCTGGGCAAGCCGTTCGAGCAGGTATTTGCCGAGTTCGAGGGCCGGCACGATCACCTCGACGGCACGTCGACGGGCGACGTGAAGTACCACCTGGGCTTCGAGGGATCAAAGGTTGCCGCGAACGGCGCGACGCTCGACGTCTCGCTCACGCCGAATCCGAGTCACCTCGAAGTGGTCAATCCGGTGCTGATGGGACTGGCACGCGCCGAGCAGCGCGTTGCCGGACATCCGCTCGACCGTGATGAGCGCACCGTGATTCCGGTGTGCATCCACGGCGACGCGGCCTTCCCCGGCGAAGGGATCGTGGCCGAGACGCTGAACCTGTCGCGCCTCGACGGCTACTCGGTGGGCGGCACGGTGCACATCATCGTGAACAACCAGGTCGGCTTCACCACCGACCCCACCGATTCGCGCTCGACGCGCTATGCGAGTGACCTCGCGAAGGGCTTCGAGATCCCGGTGATCCACGTGAATGCGGATGATGCCGAAGCGTGCGTGGCGGCCATGCGCATCGCCGTGGCGTACCGGCAGCAGTTCAAGCGCGACTTCCTCATCGACCTGGTCGGTTATCGCCGTCACGGGCACAACGAGGGCGACGAGCCCACGTACACACAGCCCCTGCAGTACGAGCTGATCAAGAAGCATCCAACGCCGCGCCAGGTGTGGGGCCAGCGGCTGATCGCCGAGGGCGCGGCGACGCAGGCGGACGTCGACGCGGCGGAGCGCGCAGTCGCCGAACGGCTGCAGGCGATTCATGCCGCCATGCCGCGCGGAGAGTCCGCGGCACCGCATGCGCCATCGCACGAGGGCGAAGCGCCGGCCTTCCCGCCGATTGCCGGCACGGCGGTGCGCGCCGAAACGCTGGCGGCGCTGAACGAGCAGCTGCTGCAGTATCCCGCCGATTTCGCGCCGCACCCGCGTCTGGCCAAGCAGCTGGAGCGCCGGCGCGACGCGCTGGGCGACACGGGCGGCATCGACTGGGGACATGCGGAAGCGCTCGCCTTCGGATCGCTCATCGCCACCGGCACCTCGGTGCGCCTCACGGGGCAGGACGCCGAACGCGGCACGTTCTCGCACCGGCACGCGGTGCTGAGCGACGTGAAGACCGGGCGCAAGTACGTGCCGCTGCAGCACCTCCCCAGCGCGACGGCGACGCTTGAGATCCACAACTCCGCCCTCAGCGAGATGGCGGTGATGGGCTTCGAGTATGGCTTTAGCGTGGCCGCCCGGGACACGCTGACGCTGTGGGAAGGACAGTTCGGCGACTTCGTGAACGTGGCGCAGCCGATGATCGACCAATTCCTCGTGGCCGACCGCGCCAAGTGGGGGCAGGACAGCGGGCTCGTCCTGCTGTTGCCGCACGGCTACGAAGGGCAGGGACCGGAGCACTCGAGCGCACGCCTCGAGCGTTTCCTGCAGCTGTGCGCCGAGAACAACATGACGGTGGCGTATCCCTCGACGCCGGCGCAGTACTTCCACCTCCTGCGCTGGCAGGCGCGGCGCGAGCCTCGCCGGCCGCTCATCCTCATGCAGCCCAAGTCGCTGTTGCGCCTGCCGCAGGCGGCGTCACGGCTCGCCGATCTTGCGACGGGGACGTTTCAGCCCGTCATCGACGATCCGCGTGGCGAGAGCAAGCGCGAGCAGGTGCGCCGCCTCGTGTTCTGCACCGGCAAGGTCTATTACGACCTGATGGCCAAGGAGCCGGGCGATCACGTGGCGGTGGTGCGGGTGGAGGCGCTGTACCCCTGGCCGCTCGACGATGTGTCACGCCTCGTCGACCGCTACCCGAACATCGACGAAGTGGCGTGGGTGCAGGAAGAACCCAAGAACATGGGGGCGTGGAGCTACGTGGCACCGCGTCTCCGCGTCGCGGCGGGCAATGCCCTGGTCATCCGCTACATCGGGCGGCCGGAGCGGGCGAGCCCGGCCGAGGGCTATCCCAAGGCGCACGCGGACGAGCAAGGGCGTATCGTGCAGGACGCGCTCGAGGTACCGCCGCCACGTGGCGGCGCCGGCACGCGGCGCTCGGCCGCACTCGCGAAGTAGCAGGAGTCTTCCGGAGGAATCCGCATGACGATGCGCCCGCTGCGCGCGCTCCTGGCGTGCGCCGTGCTGCTCATACTGACCGCGCCGCGCTCCGCCCTCGGGCAGGACCACGGCGCGGCGGCGTTGGATCACCTGGTGCACGGCCTCACCGTCACGCCGCGCGTGCTCGTCATCGCCGCGCACCCGGACGACGAGGACACGCAGCTCATCGCCTGGCTCAGCCGCGGGCGCCACGTCGAGACCGCCTACCTGTCGCTGACGCGCGGCGACGGCGGGCAGAACCTCATCGGCAACGAGCTTGGCGAGGCGCTCGGCGCCATTCGCACCGAGGAACTGCTCGCCGCGCGGCGTATCGACGGCGGTCGACAGTACTTCACGCGCGCCTACGATTTCGGCTTCTCCAAGAGCGCCGAGGAGACCTTTAAGCACTGGGATCACGAAGACGTGCTGCGCGACGTCGTGACGGTGGTCCGCGCCTTCCGGCCCAACGTGATCGTGGCGGTCTTCTCGGGAACGCCGCGCGACGGCCACGGGCACCATCAGGTGTCGGGGATCGTGGCGCGCGAGGCGTACGACCTGTCGGCGGACACCGTGCGGTTTCCGGTCGAGCAGTACGGCCCCGCGTGGGCAGCGCAGAAGTTCTATCGCGGCGCCCGTTTCACGGGAGTGCAGGCCACGATTTCGTTCAACGTGGGTGAGTATGACCCCGTCGCCGGCCGCAGCTACGCGGAGATCGCCGGCGAGAGCCGAAGCCAGCACCGCTCGCAGGGCTTCGGCGTGCTGCAGCGCCGCGGGGTCTCCATGGACGCCGTTGCACGGCAGGCCAGCCGGGTGAACGAGGCGACGCCCGCCACGAGCGAGCGCTCGATCTTCGACGGCATCGACACGTCGCTCGCGCGGCTCGACGCCGGCTTGACGACGGCGGCGCGCGCGCAGCTGCAGATCGCCCGCGCCTACGCGGATTCCGCGCGGGCGGTGGCGGACCTCCGGCGCCCCGACCGCCTGGTGCCGCACCTGTCGGCCGTGGCGCGCGCCGTGTCGGCCGCGCGCCGGGACTGGCTGCCGTGCGTCGTGCCGGTCGGCTGGCGCCGCCGGCAGGACTTCGTGAACTGCACGCCAGCCCAGCTCGACGCCGATGCGGCCGTGGAGCTGATGTATGCGCGCAGCAACGAGGCACTGCTCGAGGCCGCCGGCGTGGCGGTGGAAGTGACGGCGGAACGCGAACTGCTGGCCTTCGGCGACTCGATGCCGGGCACGATCACGGTGTACAACCGCGGCACGCAGCCGGTGACCGTGCGCGCCGTGCGCGTCAATGGCCACACGACGCCGCTGCCCGCGCCGGCCGTGATTGCGCCCGACAGCTCGTGGCGCACGATGTGCATGCTCGTCGGTCTCGTGGACACGCGTCCGTGGTGGGTGGGCGGCCGGCAGGGCGACATGTTCGCCGACCGCCGATCGCCGGCGGACGGGCTCAGCCGCGTGTCGGCCGTTTCCACCGGGATGCTGCGCGGCGTCGCGTTGCGCGAGGATTCGCGACGCGAATCCGAGGCGGGGGTGGACGTCGAGATCGCCGGCGTCACGGTCTCTTCGGCGCCTGAACCGTTCGTCTATCGTTTTGCCGACCCGGTGCTGGGCGAGCAGAACCGTCCCGTGGGTGGGGCGCCGGCCGTGTCCCTCGCCTTCGACCGCGGCCTTGAGTGGCTGCCGGCCGGCAAGCCGATGGACCGGATGCTGCGCCTCACGGTGCAGTCGTACTCGACCACCCCGCGCACCTATACGCTCAAGGTGCTCGCGCCCAAGGGGATCACGGTCGACTCAGTGACGCGCACCCTGTCACTCGAACCGCTCGAGTCGCGCGAACTCTTCCTCCGCATCCGTGGCACGCTGGTCGAGGGACGCTACGAGTTCGGGGTCATCGCAGAAGGGGAGATGGGGCGGTACGCCGAGGGCTTCCGGACCATCGAGTACTCGCACATCCACCCCATTCGCCTCTATCGCTCGTCGGGCGTCTGGCTGCAGGCCGTGAATATCACCGTCCCCGCCGGGTTGCAGGTGGCGTACGTGCAGGGCGTCGGCGATCTCTCGGCGGCCGGACTGCGCCAGCTCGGCGTTCCGCTGACGGTCGTCACGCCAGCCGAACTTCCGCTGCTCGATCTCACCCGCTTCACCACGGTGATCGTCGGCCCGCGGGCGTATCAGGCGTCACCTGAACTGCGCGCATACAACCGGCGCCTGCTGCAGTTCGTCAAGGACGGCGGCACGATGCTGGTGCAGTACGGACAGCAGGAAATGGCGCGCCCCGGCCTGATGCCGTATCCGGTGTCGCTCGGACGTACCGCGCAGCGCGTGACGCTCGAGGACGCGCCGGTGACGGTGCTCGACCCCAAGTCGCGGCTGCTGAACTGGCCCAACAGGATCACTGAGGCCGACTGGACGAATTGGGTACAGGAGCGGGCGCTCTACATGCCCGGCGAGATCGACCGCCTCTACGAGACGCCGGTGGAAATGCATGATCCCGACGAGCCCGCAAATCGCGGCGCGATGCTGATGGCGACCTATGGCAAGGGGACGTACGTGTACACCACGCTGTCGCTCTTCCGGCAGTTCCCGGCAGGCGTGCCGGGAAGCGCGCGCCTGTTCGTGAACCTGCTGTCGCAGGGGCGGGGCGCGGCGGCGCCCAGGCCGGCGCGCGTGCAGCCGTGAGCACGCCGTTCCGCCGGGTGCTCCTGCGCGTGCTCGCCGCTGAATTGGTGGCGTGGGCGCTGCTGTTCCTGCTGCAGACGCGATACGGGTGGTAGCCATGCACTGGATCAATTGGGCGATCGTCATCGGCTACCTCGCGTACATCTCGATCGACGGGATCCGTCGCGCCAAGGGGACGAAGAAGCTGGAGGGGTACTTCCTCGGCAACCGCAGCCTGCCGTGGTGGGTGGTGGGGCTGTCGGTGATGGCCACGCAGCTGTCGGCCATCACGATGATTGGCACGACGGGGCAGGGCGCGAATGACGGGATGCGCTTCGTGCAGTTCTACTTCGGGCTGCCGGTGGCGCTGGTGATCCTCGGCGTGACGCTGGTGCCGTTCCTCCACGGCGCGAAGGTGTACACGGCGTACGAGTTTCTCGAGAAGCGCTTCGACGCCCGCACCCGGTCGCTCACCAGCCTGCTCTTCCTGCTGTCGCGGGGGCTCTCGTGCGGCACCATCATTGCGGCGCCGGCGGTGGTGTTTGCCTCCATCTTCGGCATGCCGATTCCCTATGCCGTTGCCCTCATCGGCGTGCCGACGGTGATCTACACGATGATCGGCGGCGTGCAGGCGGTGGCGTGGACCGACGTCAAGCAGATGGTCCTCGTCATCACGGCGATCGTCGCGGTCATCGTCGTGCTGCTGATGCGCATCCCCGTCAACCCGGACGATGCCCTCCGCGTCGCCGGAGCGGCGGGACGGCTGCAGGTCTTCGACTTCGACTTCACGCTCACCAAGCAGTACACGTTCTGGAGCGGGATCATCGGCGGCACGTTCCTGATGCTCTCGTATTTCGGGACGGACCAGAGCCAGGTCCAGCGCTATCTCACCGCGAAGTCCGTGGACGAGGCGCGCAGTTCGCACCTGATCAGCGCGTACTGGAAGATCCCGTTGCAGGCGATGGTGCTGCTGGTCGGCGTGCTGGTCTTCGTCTTTTACCTCTTCACGCCGCCGCCGCTGTACTACAACCCGGCGCAGGCCGCGCGCGCGAAAGCGGCCGACCCGGCGGCGTTCGCCGCGGTGTCGGCGCGCTATGACGCGGCGCTGGCCCTCAGGGCCAGTGCGGCGCGCGCGCTCTCGGCGGCGCCCGCCTCCGCCGACGCGCCGCGCCGCGACCTGCGCGCCAGCGACCAGGCGGTGGCGGCCGTGCGGACGGACGCGATGAAGATCGGCGCCGCTCCCGGGGCGAAGCCGGTGTCGGACGTGAACTACATCATTCCGCACTTCGTGCTCACCGAGCTCCCCATCGGCCTGACGGGCATCTTCATCGCGGCCGTCATCGCCGCGGCGATGTCGGCCGTGGCGGGTGAACTGGCGTCGCTGTCGAGCACAACGGTCATCGATCTCTATCGGCGGTGGGTGCGCCCCGAAGCGGACGACGCGCACTACCTCAAGGTGTCGCGCGCGGCCACCGGGGCCTGGGGCGTCTTTGCCTGCGTGGTGGCGACCTTCGCGGCCAACCTCGGTTCGCTCATCGAGGTGGTGAACCGGTTCGGGTCGTATTTCTACGGTTCCATCCTCGGCGTCTTCCTGCTCGCCATGATTCCGCGCACGCGGGGCAGTGGTGCGTTCTATGGCCTGCTGGCCGGCATGGCGGCGGTCGGCGCCGTGAACTTCAGCGCGCCATCGGTGGCGTACCTGTGGTATAACGTCATCGGCGCGGTGACGGTGGTGATGGTCGGGATGCTGTTCGGCCGGAAGCCGGAGACGGCGGCCGCCTGACCGCGCGCCGCCACAATTCGGGGCGCGACCTGCAGGAGGAGGTTCAGCATGACGAAGCGCGAGCTTGGGCCAACGGTGACCGGCACCACCCCCCGCGAGCAACGACTGGCCGCGGCGGGACGCGTGGCGGCGGGACTGATGCACGAGTTCCGCAATGTCCTGATGCCCATCGCCAACGCCGCCTTCGTGCTCGAGCAGCAGGCGGAGGATCCAGCGAAGGTGCGTGAACTCGCCCGGCGGCTCGCGCAGATGGCGCAGGTGCGCGGCCGGGTGCTCGACCGGCTTCGCGATTTCCTTCGGCAGGACGCCGAACGCTTTCCCGACGACGCCGTCGTGGACCTGTCGGCGGCAGTCCGGGAGACGGTGGCGCTCTGCACGACGCTGGCGGCATCGCAGCCGAATGCGGCGCCCCGATTTGCCTGCGAGGCAGTCGCCGAGTTGCCGGTGGCCGGCGACGGGAACGACCTCAGGACCGCGGTCTTCGAACTGCTCCTCAATGCGATGGAGGCGACCCCGGCTGGTGGCGTCATTCGCGTCCGCACCTGGTCGGACGGGGATCGCGCCGTCCTCGAAGTGCGTGACGCGGGGGCCGGCCTGACGGAAGGGATGGCGGAAGTCGCGTTCGACCCTTTCATTTCATCCAAGGGAGAGCTCGACGCGGGGCTCGGACTGTCAGCAGCCTGGGGCATCGCGCGTCGCCACAACGGCGAACTCACCCTCGGAACAGTTGTTTCCGGCGGTGCAGTCGCGGTCCTCAGCTTACCCCGCTTCGCCGCTGTTCGGTGAGTACAACGGTATTCCAATGGCCGCCACCATGACCCCCGTTTCCGCAACCAGCGCCCGAGTCCTCGTCGTCGATGACGAACTCACCGCCCGTGAATCGCTGACGGAATTGCTCACGACGCTCGGCCATGACGTGCTTGACGCCGTGCCCGACGCCGCGACGGCCGAGGAGCGCGCCAAGACCCTGCGCCCCGACGCGATCCTGATGGACGTTCTGCTTCCAGGCGCCAACGGCATCGAGGCGGCGCAGGCCATCTCGCGCGCCCTTCCCGGCACCGCCATCCTGCTGATCAGCGGAGACGAGACGATCCGGCTTACCGATGCCGAAGCTGATGCTTCGGGGGCCGTCGCCTTCCTCACGAAGCCGGTGCCGCCCCGGGTGCTCGACTCGGCCATCCGGCTCGCCGTCGCGCGCGCAACCGCGCTGCGCCAGGCCCGCCAGGAGGCGCTCGATCTCAAGCAGATGCTCGAAGACCGCAAGCTCATCGAGCGGGCCAAGGGAATCCTGATGCGCCGCACGGGCTGCTCCGAGCCCGAGGCGTACCGCATCCTGCAACGGTCGTCCCAGGACCGCTCCAAGAAGATGGTCGACATCGCCCGCGCGGTGCTCGACGCGGAGCCGGGCGCGACCCCTTCGTAAACACGCGAGGTCCGCGCGCCAGTCTACCGGGCATCCTCGACCGCAGGCTGCCCGTACGATTCCATGTCGAGTCCCAGCAGGATGGTCAGGAGCACCACCGCCGCGGCAGTGAGGAACGGCACCTGCTGGCCCAGGTGATCGTACGCCCATCCGAAGTAGAGCGGGCCCGCCACGCGGGCAATGCCGCCGAACGTCTGCTGCACGCCCATGTACAGGCCGCGCTCGTGTGACGCGACGACACGGCTCAGCAGCCCGGTGACGCACGGGAAGGTGAAGGCCGTGCCCAGCGGCACGAGCGCCACCGCGATGGCGAGCACCGGAATGTTGGGCGCGAAGGGCATGCCGCCCAGTCCGCAGGCGAGCAGCACCATTCCCAGTCGGGACAGCTGTGCCTCCCCGAATCGGTCCACCATCTTGCCGAGGATCAGCGCGCGCGTGATCACCGAGATGACGCCGATGTACGTGAAGAAGAACCCGATCGTCGCCGCCGTCACGCCGAATTTCCAGGAGAGGAACAGGGCCAGCGCGGTGGACTGCGCCTGGAACGACCCCATCGTGATGGCATAGATCCAGATGAGCCGCGACGACGGTTCGGCGCTGTGCGAGACGACGCGCCAGATGGCCTCGCCAGACTTCCGTACCGTCTTGCCGGCGGCGTGCACGGCCGCGGTGTCGTGCGATTCGGTGAGGTAGTGGAAGGCGAAGAGCATCGTGATGCACGACATCAGCGCCGCGGCGAGCCCGGGACCGCTCTTCCCGAGGAAGTGCATGGCCGCGCCACCGATCACCGGGCCCAGCGCCACGCCGGCGTTGGTCGCTGCCGAGAGCCAACCCAGCGCCTTGGCGCGCTCTTCCGGCTTCGTCGAATCGGCCACATACGCCTGGATGACGCCGACGGTCCCGCCCCCCGCGCCCTGCACGATGCGGCTGAGGAAGAGCCAGTCGAGCGTCGGCGCGTACGCGAAGACGATGTACGCCAGCGCCGAGCCACCGAGGCCAATCATCATCGCCGGCCGGCGGCCGAACCGGTCCGACACCCGCCCCCACTGCGGCGCGCTCATCAACTGCACCACGGCATACGTCGCAATGAGGAGCGACACGGCCGCCCCCTCGCCGCCCATGCCGATGGACGCGAGCAGGCGCCCCATCACCCCGCTCTGGTGCATGTCCTTGGCGTAGAACGGCAGGAGCGGAACGACCATCAGGATCCCCACCATGTCCATAAAGGCGGTGATCATGAGGACGACCAGCTTGCCGCGTCCCTCGGCCGCTGCGATGGGTGCCTTCATGTGCGTCTATCCGATTGGAGGCGTGCCGACCAGGACGGCCGTCACGAGCAGCACGATGAGGGCAAACACACACTCACCCAGCAGGGAGCGTCCCACCGTATCCGGGCGGATCGCGCTGGCGCGCCGGGTCGCCAGCTTCGAATGCCCGGCGCCGATGAATCCCACCACGCCCGCCAGCAGCAATTTGGCGACGAACAGGCCGCTGTAGCTCGAGGAGGCGATCCCTTCGGGAACGCCCATGCGAAGCCACGCGGAGGTGAGCCCCGTCGCAAAGACAGTTGGCGCGGCGACCATCGCCACGGGATGGAAGCCTGCGAAGAGCGCCGCGGCCGCCGCCGCGCCGCCGTCCGCCCAACGCGTCCGCGCGACAAGTAGGGTGAGGAGCGCCAAGCCGCCCACCCACGCTCCCGCGGCCGCGCCGTGCACGACATCCACGAGATACGCGACGCCCTGCAGTTCGTGCGCGCTGCCGGCATGAGCGAGCGCCGGCGGAATGAGCGCGAGCGCGATCACGCTCGCCTCCGCTCCGATGGGCCACGCGGTTTGCGGACGGGCGCGCATCGCGAGGAAGATTGCGGCCAGGCCGGCCACGACGGCCTGCGCGTGGAGGGCGATCGTCCAGGTGATGCTGTTGAAGAGGCGCTCCACGGCATCCGGCCCGGACGGGAGCGCCGACCCCGGCACCTGTGAGCGCACGAGGGCGGTGACGGCGACCGCGATGGAGCACCACGTCGCGGCACGCACGGCCAGCGCCTGCCACCCCTGGCGTTCTGCTGCGTCCGCGGTGACCGGCACTCGCGGCAGCACGAACCGATGGAATGCCCACGCCCCGAGTGCGCCGGTGGTCGCGGTGAACGCGACGAACCGCAGCGCGATGGCAAGCCAGCCGCCGGCGCCGTCAATCATGGCGAGCCGGGGTCTTCGGGAGGGGGGACGCACGCATGCACCGAATTTCGCCTGCGCGGCGCCCCCTGCCAACCTCCTCGGGCCCGGGCTTCACCCACGGGTGCCAAAGTGCGAGCATTAGACATGGCCCAGCGCATTCGCACCCGGTTCATCGTCGTCGGCTCCGGTGTGGCCGGACTGCACACGGCGTGGCGGGCCTCCGCGCACGGCGAAGTCTATGTCCTGACCAAGCGGACGCTGTTCGATTCCGCGACGGCCTATGCGCAGGGCGGGATTGCGGCCGCGCTGGGGGCAGGTGACTCGCCCGATCTGCACCGCAAGGATACGTTGGCGGCCGGGGCGGCGCTCTGCGACTCCGCCGCGGTCGAGGTGCTCACATCAGAGGGGCCAGCCCGGGTCAAGGAACTGGCCAGCGCCGGGGCGCGCTTTGACACGGACCTCCGTGGCCGGCTCTCGCTCGGCAAGGAAGCGGCGCATTCGCGGCATCGCATCGTGCACGCGCATGGCGACCAGACCGGGGCCGAGGTGGCGCGCACCCTCATTCAGCGCGTGAGCGAGACGCCGAACATCCACGTGCTCGAGAGCGCCCGCGTGCTGGACCTCATCGTGCATGCCGACCGCTGCTGCGGCGTGCGCGCCAGCGTGATGGGGAAGGCGGTGGAGATCATCGCCGATGCCACCGTGCTCGCCGCTGGAGGCTGTGGACAGCTCTTCCGGTACACGACCAATCCCGTAGTCGCCACCGGCGACGGGTACGCCATCGCGCATCGCGCGGGGGTGAAGCTCGCGGACATGGAGTTCGTGCAGTTCCATCCGACGGCGCTGGACACGCCGGAGAATCCGCTGCAGCTCGTTTCGGAAGCCGTGCGCGGCGAAGGGGCCGTGCTTGTCAACGATGGCGGCAGCCGCTTCATGGTCAAGATCCATCGCAGCGCCGAACTGGCCCCGCGCGACGTGGTGGCGCGCGCGATCTTCCGCGAGCAGCAGGCGGGGCGGAGCGTCTTCCTCGACGCGCGGGCATTGAAGGGCAGCTTCGCCAAGCGCTTCCCCGGGATCTTCGCCCTGTGCGTGGCGCGCGGCATCGACCCGCGCCGCGAACGGATTCCCGTCACGCCGGCCGCGCACTACATGATGGGTGGCATCGTCACCGACCTGGCCGGCCGGTCGTCGCTCGACCGCCTGTACGCCTGCGGCGAAGTCTCCTGCACCGGGGTGCATGGCGCCAACCGGCTGGCGTCGAACTCGCTCCTCGAGGGGCTCGTCTTCGCGGAACGCGTCGCGCGCGACATGGGCACGCGGCCGCACCTGCCGCGCCTGCCGCGCAAGACCGAGTGGCGCGTCCCCGTGCTGCGCGATCGCGGCGCGGCCCAGGTGGCGGCCGACCTCGTCCGCATGCTGATGTGGGAGTACGCGGGGATCGACCGCACCGCCAAGGGGCTGCGCACCTGTGTCGAGCGCCTCGATGAACTCGTCGGCCGCCTGCCGGACGGCGCCACCGAGGAAGCGAACATGATCGAGACAGCGCAGGTGATCGCGATGGCGGCGCTATTGCGGCGCGAATCACGCGGTGGCCACTTCCGCCGCGACTTCCCGCGCCCGAAACACAAGTGGCGCGGCCGCCACATCGAGTTCTAGCGCTCGCGCCGTCTCAACGCGGCAGTTCGACGTCCCGCGAATCGGCGGCGCCGCGCGGCGCACTGCGGAAGACCTCGCTGCGGACTTCATTCACCCCGGGTGGCGTCGTGTCCGCGAGCAGCGCCGTCAGCGCCAGAACGAGCGCAATGAGCCCCGCCTGGAAGCGCATCGTGTGCACCAGCTGCGCACGCTCGCCGGTGCGCGCCTGACGCTCGGCGTGACGCCGATGGTACTCGTGAAAGGCGAACAGGATGGCGACGATCGCCACCTTGCCGGCCAGCAGGCGGCCATAGGGCGAGCCCTGAATGTCATCGAAGCCGGTGAGGTGCGTCGAGGAGCTGAACAAGCCGGTCAGCAGTACCGCGGTTCCCAACGGCCCCGACACGCGAAAATAGCGCTCGATCATCGCACCCAGCGGATCCGTCCACGGCGACGCGGTATGTGCCTGCAGGCGGCGCTCGGCCAGCACCAGGTAGAAGAACGAGCCCAGCCACCCGCCAACGACGACCGCATGCAGGCCGTCGAAGATCGGGGCGAGCGTCAGCGTCGAGAAGGCGTCGAAGGGATGTCCCTGCAAGCCGGCGCCGGCCGCCAGCACGGGGACGCTGAGCAGGACCAGCCACCATCCGATCGGCCGCCGCTTCCCCACCAGCAGGTAACCGGTCCAGGCGAGCACGCCCGCGACGATCGCGGCCGCGAATCCCACGCCCCACTCCGATCGCAGGATCAGCGCCGAGAGACGACTCCCCAGCGGAAAGCGGTCCGAGAGCAATGACGCCACGCCCATCGCCCGCGGAATCGTCAGCAGCAGGTACGCGGCGGCGCTCCACGTGCCCCAGCGCACGACCAAGGCGTCCATCTGCTCCTCGGTGGCGTTGCGCACCGGTCCAATCGGCAGCGCCGTGCGGCTCCAGATCAGGAAGTGAAACGCCGTCGCGCCCACCAGCAGCAGGATCGCCGTGAAGTACAGCAGGCCGATCACTTCGGAGCCGAGCAAGAGGAGAATCTGCACAGCTGGATGATCGCGGGTGAGCGCGCCTGCCGCCAGCACCCCCGCCTCGCCGCATGGCAGGCGCTCGGCTAGCTTACGCCACATGTCGATCGACCAGCCCGAAGCGGCCGCCACGGCCGCGCTCGTCGAGGAGATCCGCGCGCTGTCGCGGGAACGCCGTGCCGTGATCCTGGCGCACAACTACGAGCGTCCGGAAGTGCAGGATGCCGCGGACTTCGTGGGCGACTCGCTGGGCCTGTCACGCGAGGCGGCCCGCACCGACGCGGACGTCATCGTCTTCTGCGGCGTGCACTTCATGGCCGAAACGGCGGCCATCCTCTCGCCGGCCAAGACGGTGCTGTTGCCCGACCTGGCGGCCGGCTGCTCGCTGGCGTCGACCATCGACGCGGCGCAGCTCCGCCAGTGGAAGAGCGAGCACCCCGGCGCCATCGTGGTGTCGTACGTCAACACGACGGCCGAAGTGAAGGCGGAGACCGACTACTGCTGCACGTCGGGAAACGCGGTGGAAGTGATCAACGCCATTCCCGCCGACCGCGAGATCCTGTTTCTCCCCGACATGTTTCTTGGCGCGCACGTGCGCCGCGTGACCGGGCGCGCCAACATCCACGTCTGGATGGGGGAATGCCACGTGCACGCGGGCATCGATCCGGAGAACATCCGGCTGCAGCGGGCGCTTCACCCCGGGGCCGAGTTCCTCATTCACCCGGAGTGCGGCTGCGCCACCAGCGTGGTGGAGGCGGTGTCGGCGGGCGATGTGGATCCGCGTGGCGTGCACATCCTGTCCACCGAGGGAATGATCAAGCGCCCCGGGGACAGTCCGTCCGACACCTTCATCGTGGCGACGGAGGTGGGGATCCTTCACCGCCTTCGGCGCGCCTATCCCGGCAAGCAGTTCTTCGCCGCGAACGAGCGGGCCTCCTGTGCCTACATGAAGGTGACCACGCTCCCCAAGGTGCGTGATGCGCTGCGGCACCTGCAGCATCGCATCGTGGTGCCCGAGGACGTGGCCAGCCGCGCGCGGCTGGCGATCGAGCGCATGGTCGCCATTGGCGCCGGGGCGCCGACCCCCGCGTCGGAAGGCGTGGACCCGGGCGAATGACACCGGATCGGGTTCCTCCGCGGCGAATCACCGCCATGGATGCGCCCGCGTTTGCGGCGGGCGAGCCCGACTTTCCGCTCACCGAGGCGCAGACGGCACGCCTCGTGAAAAGTGTGCTCGACGAGGACCAGGCCGGCAACGACATCACCACGCTGGCCACGGTCATCCCGACGCGCCGCGCGCGCGCCGCGCTCGTGGCGCGGGAAGCAGGATCCCTGTGCGGCATCCCGCTCGCGCTCGCCGCGTTCTGTCAGTGCGACGACAAGGTGGAGATTCGGGTGGACGTCGAGGACGGACAGCGCGTGGCGCCGGGCACGACAGTGCTCTTCCTCAACGGCCGGGCGCGCGGCCTGCTGGCCGCCGAGCGCAGCGCGCTCAACTTCCTGCAGCGGCTGTCAGGCGTCGCCACGCTCACCGCGCGCTTCGTGGACGCCGTACGCGGGACGCGCGCCCGCATCGTGGACACGCGCAAGACGACGCCGGGCTGGCGCCGGCTCGAGAAGTACGCAGTGCGCTGCGGCGGCGGCGCCAACCACCGCGAGACGCTGGCCGATGCCGTGCTGGTCAAGGACAACCACCTGGCCGCGCTCGACGGCGACGTGGCGATGGCGGTGCGCCGTTCGCGCGAGCAGGCACCGCCGGGGACGTTCGTGCAGATCGAGTGCGACGACCTCGCGCAGGTGCGCGCGGCGGTCGCCGCCGGCGCCGACGGGGTGCTGCTCGACAACATGAACGTGGCCATGCTGCGCGAGGCCGTGGCCATCGCCGGGGGACGCGTCCTGACCGAGGCGTCGGGCGGCGTGACGCTCGACACCGTGCGCGCGATCGCCGAGTCGGGCGTCGATCGCATCTCGGTGGGGGCGCTCACCCACTCCGCGCCCGCCCTGAACCTCGCGCTCGATTTCGAGTGACCAGCGAGCGACGCCCGCCGCCCGCCACGCCGCCCGATACACCGCCGCGCGCGGCACGCACGTCGCGCGCCGAAGACCTGCCGTGCGACTATTGCGGCGGCGGGCCGCTCCGCTGGCGCAAGTGCAAGCTGATCTGCGACCAGTGCCGGCAGATCAACAAGTCGTGCGCCGACCTGTAGCCGCTACGCGCGCGCCGCGCCCGCCAGCTGGCGGACGAGCACCTCGGGATCGTTCGTCGGTGCCTCGCAGCTGAATCCGCGGCAGACGTACGCGACCACGCCGCCGGTGGGCGCATCCTTGCCGGTCACGAGCGGCACGTCGCTGGATGATCCGCTGGCGAGCACCAACGCGGGGACGTAGCCCGTCGCCACCGCGCGCCGCAGCCGTTCGAGCGCGGCGGAATTGCCCACGCCGCTGAGCACCACGCTCACCGGGCCGTGCACGTCGGCATCGGCGGTGCAGAGCAGGTGGCCGAAGGCCAAGGGAACCTGCCGCATGCTTTCCGCGAGCGAGGCAAGCACGGATCCGGCGCGATCGGCGCCGGGGTGCTCTCCGTCCAGCGCCGCCAGCCGTTGTTGCAGGTCTACGGCCAGCGCAGTGCCCGATGGCATGGCGTTGTCGAATGCGTCGCGCGGACGCGTGACGAGCGGCGGGGCGTCCGCCGCCGCATCGAAGTAGGCTCGCGCCTGTTCGTCCCAGAAGAACCGCTCGCCGGCCGCCGCCATCTCGCGTGCGGCCGAGAGCCAGCGATCCTCGAACGTGAGTTCATACATCGCCAGAAAGCCGAGTCCAAGCGCGGCGTGATCCTCGAGAAAACCCATGATGCGCGCTTCGCCGCCGGCGAAGGCTCGGAAGGCGCGTCCGTCGCGAACGAGGTGGCGGGACAGGAACTCCGCCGCGCGAGTGGCCAGCGTACGCCATCGTGCATCGCCAAACACGCGCGCACACTCCGCCACGCCACGCAGCATCAGGCCGTTCCAGCTGGCGATGACCTTCTCGTCGCGCGCGGGGCGCACGCGCCGGTCGCGGTGCGCCGCGAGCACGGCGCGGCCGCGAGCCACCGTCGCGTGAAGGGTCGCGGTGTCCATTCCGCGCGCCGTCGCGACCTCGGCGTCCGGCCGCGGCCGGAAGAGGATGTTCCGCCCCTCGAAATTGCCGGCGCGCGTGGCGCCCCAGTATGCCGCGAGCGTGGCTGCGTCCGCGCCGAGATGCTGCTGCAGCTCGGACAGCGACCAGACGTAGAATTTCCCCTCGTGCCCCTCTGAATCGGCGTCGAGCGAGGCATAGAAGCCCCCGTCGGGCGATGTCATCTCGCGTTCGATCCACGCGAGGGTGGCATCCACCGCGTCGCGCACTCCCGCGTCCCCGGTCGCCTGCCAGAGATGTGCCCCCAACCGAACGAGCAGGGCATTGTCGTAGAGCATTTTCTCGAAGTGCGGCACCAGCCACGTTCCGTCCACCGTGTACCGGTGAAATCCGCCGCCGATCTGGTCGAACAGCCCGCCGCGCACCATGCGGTCCCACGTGTGCCGCACCACCTCCAGCAGCGCGGTGTCATCGGTCCGCGCCCAGCGGTGCAGGAGGAACTCGAGGGTCATCGTGGGCGGGAACTTCGGAGCACCGCCGAAGCCGCCGTGGACGCGATCGTACTGGGACAACGCGGCGCGCGTGGCGTCGTCGAGCAGGCTCTCGTCCACCGGCGCCTCTCGCGCGGCGGGCGCGTCGTCGTAGATGCGCAACAGATCTGCCGCGCCACGCGCGACTTCATCGCGCTGCGTGCGCCACGCCTCCGCCACGCTCGCCAGCACGCGCCGAAATGCCGGCATGCCGTGCCGGTCCTCCGGGGGAAAGTATGTCCCGCCGAAGAACGGGGCCCCCTCCGGCGTCAGGAAGACCGTCATCGGCCACCCGCCATGCCGGGTGAGCGCCTGCACCGCGCGCATGTAGATAGAATCGACGTCGGGCCGTTCCTCGCGATCCACCTTCACGTTCACGAACGCGGTGTTCATGAGCTCCGCCGTCGCGGGATCCTCGAACGACTCGTGCGCCATCACGTGGCACCAGTGGCAGGCGGCGTAGCCGACACTGAGCAGCAGCGGCTTGTCCTCGGCACGGGCGCGGGCGAAGGCCTCGTCGCCCCACGGGTACCAGTCGACCGGGTTCTCCATGTGCTGCCGCAGATACGGCGAGCTCTCGAGGGCGAGGCGATTGGGCACGGCGTCGGGGGCAAAGGGGCGTGCGGGACGGTAGATTCTGAACCTAATGCGTTTCGTCCGCGCCTTCGTTCCATGACCGTCTCCTCTCCGGCACATCGGGCGGCCACCGCCGAGTGGACGCGCGCCCTGCAGCTGCTCGCGGCCGGCACGGTGCTGCGCCTGCTGATGGCCGCGCTCGTCCCGCTCACCAACGACGAGGCGTACTACTGGGAATGGAGCCGCCGCCTGGCGGCGGGTTACTTCGATCATCCGCCGGCCATCGCCTGGCTTGTCGCCCTCGGCGGCGACTCGCCGTTGGGCGTGCGCGTCGGTTCCGTGCTGGCCGGCACGCTGGCCGGCCTCGCCGTGCTTCGTACGGCCCGGCGGCTGGGCGGAGATGCGGCCGCCCTGTGGGCATCGCTCATCTTCGCCTGTTTGCCGCTTGCCGCGGCCGGCTATGTGCTCGCGACGCCGGACGCCCCGCTCTTCTGTGCGCTGGCCTGGACGCTGCATGCCGTAGTCGAAGCGCTGGAGGCGCCGGCGGCATCGCGCGCGGCGCTGCGCTGGTGGAGCGTCGCGGGCGTCGCCATCGGCGTGGCGATGCTCTCCAAGTACACGGCGGTGCTGGTGCCGGCGGCCATCGCGCTGTCGTGCGCGCTCTACGCGCCGCTGCGGGCGCGCTTTCGTGAGCCAGGGCCATACGTTGCGGTGGCGATTGCCTCTGTGGTGCTCGCGCCGAACCTGTGGTGGAATGCCACGCATGAGTGGACTTCGTTCGCCTTCCAGTTCGGGCATGGCCTCGGCGCGCCCAAGGCGACAGGCCTCGGCGCGGTGGTGACCCGTGAGCTCAACCTGATTGGCGGTCAGGCCGGCCTCACATCACCCATCCTGTTCGTGCTGCTGGTCGGCGCCGTCTGGCGCGCCGTGCGGCAGCGCGACGATGCGGTGCTTCGCCTGCTGGCGTCGGTCAGCGTCTTCGTGCTTCTGTTCTTCGCCTGGAGCGCGACGCGAAAGAACGTGGAGGCCAACTGGCCCGCCTCGGCGTGGCTCCCCGCGATCATCCTCGTGGCGCTCGAGGCGGCCCATGGAGTGCGCCGGGGATGGCTGCGCGGCGGGCTCTGGCTGGGTGCGGCGCTCGTGGTGCTCGTCTATGTCGATGCCGCCACGTTGCTCGCGCCACGCCTCGGCCTGCGTCCGGGACGCGACCCCATAAGTCAGGCGTACGGATGGGACGCCGTCGCCGGCGGCGTTGGCGAAGCGGTGCGCATCGCGCAGTCGGCGCGACGGGGAGAGCCCATGCCGCGGCACGTCTGGGTGGCGGCCGATCGCTACCAGCAGGCGGCCCAGCTCGCATGGGGCCTGCGCCAGTCAGGTCGCGACTCCATCGGCGTCTTCTCCACCAATCTCGCCGGCCGCGCCAACCAGTACGATCTCTGGTGGGGCTTCCGCGAACGCGCGAGCCCCGGCGACGCGCTCGTGCTCGTGCTGGATGAGGCTGCCCCGGAAGCGGCGGCCGCGGAACCCGCCCCCATCGTGGCGCTCGCGCCATATTTTTCACGTGTCGATCAAGGCCCCCCCGTGGTGCGATCCGCCCACGGTCTACTGCTCGGGCGCCAGCGCGCCTGGTTGCTCCGCGACTGGCGCGGCGGCTGGCCCGGGCATTCAACGCCGTCCATACCGGAGTCCCGATGACCATCGCGGCCGACCTTGAAGGACGCTTCGCCGCACGCGAAGCGCAGCTCCTCGACGATCTCTTCGCCTTCCTTCGCATCCCGAGTGTCAGCGCGAAGGCCGAGCACAACGCCGATACCCAGCGCGCCGCCGCCTGGGTGCACGGACGCTTTGAGAAGATGGGATTCGCCGTCGAGACGTGCCCGACGCCCGGGCATCCCGTCGTGCTGGCCGAGTGGCGCAAGGCACCCGCTGGCGCGCCCACGTTCCTGGTCTACGGCCACTACGACGTGCAGCCGGCCGAGCCGCTCAACCTGTGGACCTCGCCCGCCTTCGAGCCGACCGTTCGCGATGGCAAGCTGTTCGCCCGCGGCAGCGTGGACGACAAGGGGCAGCTGTTCGCGCATATCGCGGCGCTCGAGACGATGCTGGAGGTTCGCGGCAAGCTGCCGGTCAATGTGATCGTCATCGCCGAGGGGGAGGAGGAGGTCGGCAGCGAGAACCTCGCGCCGTTCATCGAGAAGAACAAGAAACGGCTCGCCTGCGACGGCGTGGTGATCTCCGATTCATCCATGTTCGCCCCCGGCATCCCCAGCATCCTCAGCTCGCTCCGCGGACTCGCGTACTTCGAGATCAACGTGCGCGGCCCGGCGCAGGACCTGCACTCGGGCTCGTACGGCGGTGCCGTGGTGAACCCGGCCATGGCGCTCGCCCGCATCCTCGCGACGATGCACGACGCCAACGGAAAGATCATGATCGACGGCTTCTACGACGACGTGCTCCCGTTCCCGCCCGACGTCATCGCCGGCATGCGCAAGCTGCCGTTCGACGAGGAGCATTTCCGCCAGGAAGTCGGCGCGCCGTCCCTCGGCGGCGAACCGCAGTTCACCGTGCTCGAGAAGCTCTGGACGCGCCCGACCTGCGAGGTGAACGGCCTGCTCAGCGGTTACACCGGCGAGGGCGCCAAGACGGTGCTCCCCGGCGTGAGCATGGCCAAGGTCAGCTGCCGCCTGGTGCCGAAGCAGGATCCCGCCAAGATCGAAGCGTTGATGAAGGCGCACGTCGCCAAGGTCGCGCCCAAGGGAGTGACCGCCACGGTCACGCACCTGCACGGCGGCAAGCCATGGCGCGCCGACCTCGAGGGATCGCTGTTCGACGCCGCCAAGAAGGCGCTGTCGGCGGCGTTTGGTCGCGAACCGGTGGTGACCGGCGAGGGCGGCTCCATTCCCGTGGTCGGTGATTTCGAGCGCATCCTCGGCGTCCCGGTGCTGCTGATGGGCTTCGGTCTGCCGGGCGAGAACGCCCACGCGCCCGATGAGTGGATGAGCGTGGAGAACTTCAACAAGGGCATGCGCGCCATCGCGGCGCTGTTCGAGGAGCTAGGCAGCGGCACGTGAGCGCCGCGCTCGGGACGCTCGCGTTTGATGCCGTTGCGAGGCTAAGCCGGACGCTCCCGCATTTTCGCGGCAAGTGGCAGGTGGCGGATGTACTCCGTCGCCTGCTGCTTCCGCTTCGAGCGCCGGCGGACGGCCTCTGCCGCGTGCGCATGAAGGACGGCAGCGTCATGACGTGGGACGTACGCGACGCGGCCGAGGGACGCGCGGTCTTCCTGGGGATCTGGGATGACGACCTGCGCAACGCCGTCTGCGCGCGGCTCGCGACCGGCGGCGTGACCCTTGATGTTGGGGCGAGCGTCGGCGCGTGGACCGTGCCACTGGCACGGCACGTCGGCGCGGAGGGCATGGTGTATGCCTTCGAACCGGTGCCAGCCAATCTCACGCGGCTCGAGCGCGCCGTGGCGGACAACGCCCTGGCCCGCGTTGTGATCGTGCCCTTCGCACTGGGCGACGCGGAGCGGACCGTTGACATGTGGCTGCGTTCATCCGTCACCACCGCGTCCTCCGGCACCGCCGCGATCGTCGCGGCTGGCGCCGGCCAGATCTCCGTGACGATGCGGCCGCTCGATGGCTGGATTGAGACGGCGGCCCTGCCACGCCTCGACTTCATCAAGCTTGATGTCGAAGGGTCGGAGCTCATGGTGCTCGCTGGCGCCGAGCGTGCCATTGCCAGGTTCCGGCCGGTCATTCTGGGGGAATTCGACGAATACTGGATGTCGCTGCATCAGCAATCGCGCGCCGACGCGCGCGCGTGGGCGGTATCACATGGCTACCGATTGTTGCGATGGGAGCGGCGCGCCCGGCGCTTCGTGCCGACCGAATCGCCATCCGGCGATGCCACGCTGATGGTGCCATCAGAGCGCGGCTAAGCAGCGAGGGCCCGAGACAACAGTCTCGGACCCTCTTCGCCATGCGTCGACGCGACTAGAGCAGCCCCGCCAGCAGCGTGTCGTTGTCCGGCGTGCTCCCGATGCGCTTGATGAGCCACTCCATGCCGGCCTGTGGCGGCATCTGCTGGAGCCCGCGGCGCAAACTGTAGATGGCATCGAGCTGGCCGGGCTTGTAGAGCTTCTCCTCGCGCCGCGTGCCGGAACTCGCGATGTCGAACGCGGGGAAGATGCGCTTCTCCGACAGTCCGCGGTCGAGCTTGATCTCGCAGTTGCCGGTCCCCTTGAACTCCTCGAAGATCACGTCGTCCATGCGCGATCCCGTCTCGACCAGCGCCGTCGCGATGATCGTCAGCGAGCCGCCCCCGTTTTCCGGGGCGATATTGCGCGCCGAGCCGAAGAACGCCTTGGGTTTCGCCATCGCCGAGGTGTCGAGGCCGCCCGACATCGTGCGACCGGTGCCGCGCTCGGCGGTATTGTGCGCCCGCGCCATGCGCGTGAGCGAGTCGAGCACGATCACCACGTCCTTGCCCAGCTCCACCAGGCGGCGCGCCCGCTCGAGCACCATCTCGGTGACTTCGACGTGGCGCCGCGCCGGCTGGTCGAACGAAGACGCGATCACTTCACCCACGCCCCACGAGATGGCTTCGCTCACTTCCTCGGGCCGTTCGTCCACGAGCAGGATGAGCAGCGTGGCGTCGGGATGCTTGAGGGCCACGCCCTCGGTGATGGCCTGCAGCAGCATCGTCTTGCCGGCGCGCGCCGGTGCCACGATGAGCGCGCGCTGGCCGTAGCCGATCGGCGCGATCAGGTCGATGCAGCGCCGCGTCAGCTCCGGGCCGACGCGTGCGGGGCGTCCCGTCTCGAGCGTCAGGCGCCGGTCGGGATAGCTCGCCGTCAGTGAGGCAAAGTCCGGACGGCGCACCGCCTCGAGCGGGTCGTGGCCGTTGATGGACAGAATGTCCACGCACGTCGGACGGCCGCGATGGTCGCGCCCCGTGGTGGCCTTCACCAGATCGGACTTGCGCAGCCCGAATTGCCGGGCGAGGAATGATGGCACGTACGCGTCGCCCTGGTCCTCGAGGTAGCTCGCCCCCGCGCGCCGGATGAAACCGGCGTCGCGCGACGGGTCGTACCAGCCGGACGTCTCGCTGTCGGCGACAATCGGCTGCGGCGGTGCGCCGCCGCCTGCCGGCTGTCCGTTGGGTTCCACCCCGCCGCGATTGCGGCCCCGATGCCGGCGACCGCGGCGGCCAAAGCGCCCTTCTCGTCCCTCCCGCCCTTCGCGTCCCTCGCGCCGGTGTTCGAAGGGCGGTCGGCTGGCGCCGTTGCCGTCGGGGCTTCCTGCCTCCACCGGTGAGGTGGGGGGCGCGCCTTCGAGCGGGGCTGCCGGAGCCGACGGCGCTTCTGCCGACGTCTCTACTGGCGCAGGGTCCGCTGGGGCAGCGGGGGCCTCGAGTGCCGCTGGCGCATCAGGCGCTGCGGAGTCGAGGTACGGATCGGGCTCGGCCGAAGTGGATTCGGGAGCGGTCTGCCCGCGCGAACGCGTGGGGCGGCCGCGACGGCGAGGACGACGATTCTCGGCCATGCGTCAGTATGTGGTGTTGATGCGAAACGATAGGGGTCCGCTCCGCGTACACGCGGGCCGACCAAGAATGGGAGTGGGCACTCCGACAGCTTCCTCTGGGACAGGGCCCGTGACTTCCACGGACCGCGCGCGCCATGGCGCGCCAACGTGCAAACCTTCGATGAATACGGACGAGATTGGGCGCGCGGGGCGCCTCGGCATCCCAGGCCACGGAACGTCACGGGGCCCGGCAGGATCCAACGGACACACCGTCACTCGCGGCGCCGAGCGCCGGAGTCGCATGCCGCGACAGGCGGCAGAGGCGGAGGGGTGCGTTCACCGGCGTGCGCAACGCGCAGGCCAAGTGAAGTGGAGTATGGTGGGGTCCCTCCCTTCGCGCAACCCTCCGGTGCCCCGCCTTTCCGGATGAAGCGCATAAATTGGGAGCGATGACCAACCCGGCTCACACGCTGTCCCGGCTTACGGCGATCGTCGATGCCTACAAGGGACACCACGACGTACCCCGGCTGCTCGGCGAGCTGCAGGCGCTGGCTGACGCGTCGCCCACGGACGAACTCTTCGCCGCGGCCGACGCGCACGCCGCCCTGCCCGAGGTGCTCGGTCCGCTGATGGAGGTTGTCGTGGCGCGCGAGCCGCTGCACGCCCGCGCGCTGGTGCGCCTCGCGAACGCGTACTGGCTCAGCGGCCGGGGGCCCGACGTGGTCGGCGAACTCGCGTCGCGGGCCATCAGCGCCGATCCCGCGCATCGCGGCGGCTGGCACCTCTGGGCGCTGACGGAAACCGACCCGCGGGCGCGCATGAACCGCTGGCTGCAAGTGACGGAACGCTTTCCCGAGGATGACCTCGCGCGCGCGAATCTTGCCGACAACGCCGCCTCCGTCGGCACCACCGAAGACGATCCCGTCGCCATCAAGCTGGCCCTCGAGACATTTGCGGCGCTGCGTCGCACCGCGCCGCATCCGGCGCAACGCGAGGCAATCGACCGCGCCATCGAGGCACTGCGCGGTCGCTAGAGTGTCCGCCGCGCGCGATGCCGCGCGCCACCGCTAGCGTGGACGGAAACGCCGAGGCTCGATGTCGTCGAGCAGCTTCGCGAGATTGTTGCCGACCACCTGCGTTCGCGGAATCTCCAGCGGGTTGAATCCCGGTCCGTACGGTGTGCCCTGCAGGGCGCCCGTGACTTCGAGGATCGCGTCATGGCGATAGGCGGTGGTGCGTCCCGACCTGGCGTCGGTCCAGGTGCCGGCGCGTGCCAGCGCGTGATTCCTCGGCCAGAGACCCTGCGGGAGGGCGAAGGTTCGCACCCGATAGCCCGCCACGGCGGAGTCGATCGCCAGCGCGCCGCGGGCAATCTGCTCCTGAACCATCGCCTCGCTGAACCTGTTGAGCTGGCCATGCCACAGCGTGTGGTTGCACAACTCGAAGCCCTGCGCCGCGAGCCAGCGCACCTTCGACAGGCGCCATTCCGACTTCTGCCCGTCGATTCCCTTGTCGCCGAAGAACGCGTGGCCCGCCTTGGCGGCCGGCAGCAGGCAGAATGTCGCGCGCGGCTTCCAGTCCGGATGTTTCCGGCTGAAGTCGAGCCAGATGCCGACCGCGCTGTTCGGGTCGATCGTGAGCTTGCCCTGCTGTTCGATGTAGGAGAACTGGCCCGGCGACGCGTCGTCGAACGTGAAGACCACCGGCGACGTTCCGCCGGGGATGTCGAACTGCCGGTCGACCAGCTGGGCCACCGTGATGGGGCGGTAGCCGCGATCGTACAGGAGCTGCAGGTCGCGGCGAAACCCGTCACGCGAACGCTTCCACCGGCTGTCGCTGTCGCCGATGAGGTGGTACTGCAGGATCGGGACCTTGTACGGGAGCGACGGCGCGGTCGCCTGGGCCAGCACGGGAGACGCCCACCACACTGCGGCCAGCGCGAAGATTCGGATGCAACGCATGATCCCGAATTCTAGCGGCGTGCACGCTCCAATCAGTAGCGCGGCCGCCGCTAGCCGAGCACGCCGGGCATCGCGCCAGGCAGGCAGCCGGGAAAGAGCGACTCGAGCGACGTCGCGCCAAGGTGCTTGACGGCGACTTCGGCGAATACCGCGCGGAAGTCCGTCGTCAGCGCCAGGTCGCGCCCCTCGTACAGCTGTTCGGGGGCGAGCCCCGGCCAGCGCCCATGCACACGGCGACCGTTCACCGACCCGCCGATGACGAACATCGCTCCCGCGTGTCCGTGATCGGTGCCCCCGCTGCCGTTCTGCCGCGCCATGCGCCCGAATTCGGACATCGTCACGATCACGACATCCTGCATGCGATCGCCGAGGTCGGTGGCGAGCTCGGCGATGGACGCCCCGAAGTCGGCGAGCCGCTGGGCCAGCTGTCCAGTGGCCGCGCCCTGATTGACGTGCGTATCCCAGCCGCCGACGTCCGCAAACGCGATCTCCAAGCCGACGCCGGACTTGATCAGCTGCGCGATCGAGAGCAGGCGCTGTCCGAACTGCGTCGCGGGGTATGCAGCCCCGTTCTCGGGCTGATAGCGCTGCGGATTCGCCGCGCGCAGCATCTTCACCGCCTCGAACATCTCGGTGCCGGTGCCGTGGATCAGGTCGGCCGACCCGGTGCGATAAAGCGCTTCGAGTTGGGCAGCCTGCGTGCCACCGCCGCGCACCGTGAACTCCGCCACCGAGTTCATGGCGACCGTCGGGGCGCTTCCTTGGAGCACGCGGGGGGTCTGCGGCGTCATCGCGACCGCGCGGAACGGACTTGGCGTGCATGCTTCGCACGTTCCCGACGTCGCGAGGTACCGGTTCAACCAGCCATCGCTCGTCCCCTTGTTGTCGGGCGTCGCGCTCTCCATGTAGTCCTGCGCGTCGAAGTGCGACCGCGTCGCGCTCGGGCTCCCCACCGCGTGGATGGGCGCCAGCAGGCCGCGATCCCAGAGCGGCTTGAGCGGCGCCAGCGCCGGATGCAGCCCGAAGAAGCCATCGAGGTCCAGGGCCCCCGCCTCTCCCGCGGCGCGGGACGGCGGGGCGATGGCAATGGCGGGACGCAACCCGTAGTACGCGCGCTCGCCGAATGGCACCACGACGTTCAACGCGTCGGCCGCGCCACGCTGGAAGAGGCAGATCAGCACCTTGCCCTTGGCGGCCCGAGGCAGCTCCATGCCCAGAACCGTGCGGCGCAGGAAGCTCGGGCTCAGTCCCATCGTCACGAGCGCGAGGGCGGAGTTTCGAACGAAGACGCGGCGATGCATGGGGGCTACCTCCGTTGGAACTCGGGACTGCCCAGCGCGAGCCCGATCAGCTGGGGCAGCGCGCGCAGCGGCGGCAGCGTGGCGGCGGTGTCGAGCAGCGGATTCTTGCCGGTGAGGAGGACGGCACGCGTCACGCTCGAGACGTCGCCGCCAAGGAATGCCGTCACCACGGCGTCCACCTGTACATCGCGCGCCGCCTGCCGCAGCATGTCGGCGCCTGGAAGCGACAGCGGATTGGCGCCCGGCACCCGGCCCGCGGCAACGAGGAGCCCGAAATTGATCCGGTTCAGGATGGCACCGGTGCCGAGCCATCCGTCCGCGGTCTCCGGCCAGCCGTCCGGCGTCTGGCGACCGTAGACCGGCTGACCCAGGCCGGCGACGAGCTGCGCCGTGCGAACGGAACGATCCGGCGGCGCGTCCAGCGCGCGCAACGTGCTGATCACCACTTCGAACGGCGATTTCACTTTGGCACGATAGGCCTCCCGCGAGAAGAACTCCGGACTCGTCACGATGGTCCGCACGACCTCGCGGAGGTCGCCATCGGTGCGCAGGAAGGTCGCCGCCGCGCGGTCCACGAGGGTCTGGCTCGGCGTATCGCTCACGAATCGGCGCGCCAGCTTGAACGCGATGTGGTGTGCCGTGCTCGGATGCCGCGCCACGATGTCGAGCAGCTCTTCGCCGTCCTCGATGCCGCGCCCCGCCCTCAGCCGGTGGCCAAGCACCTGTTTCTCGCCGGCGTCGTGCATGAACGGCGTGAAGGTGAAACTGCCGCCCTGACGCGGCCCCGCGATCGTCCAGCCGGTGAGCGCCCGGGCGGCGTTGATCACATCCTGCTGCGTGTAGCCGCCGTCCACGCCCAGCGTGTGCAGTTCGAGGAGCTCTCGACCGTAGTTCTCATTGAGACCGGCGCGGAGACGGCGCTGCGCCTGCGGCGCGACGGGCGACGACGGGTTGGCGGCGGCCGGAAACCGCCGCGGCACGGCGCGGCGCGCGATTGGCGCGTTGACGCCATCCAGCCGGGGACGCCCGCTGTCGGCCGCGCTCTCCCAGTTGTCGAGATAGAAGAGCATCGCGGGACTCTTGGCGACCGCGCCCAGCAGGTCGCGAAACTTGCCCAGCGCGCGCGGCCGGACCACGCGGTTCTCGTAGTCGGCCAGATAGTACTGCTCGCGGATCCCCTTGCCGGCAAAGACGGTGAAGTGATTGAGCCAGAAATCGGTCATCACTTCCTGCAGCTGCCGCTCGCTGAGCAGGGCGCGTCCCACCCGCGTCACCTGCGCCTCCTCGGCGATGCGGCGGACGTTCTGCCGGGCGTGCCGAAGGAGCGCCGAGTCCTCGCGTGTGAGCGCGCCGGCGTTCCGCGACGAGAGCTGGCTGGCCAACACCCCGGGGTTCTGGTACTCGTTTTCGAGCTGCGCGGCGGTCTTCTGCACGACCTCGAACTCGCCGGCCCACTCCTCGGCCTTCGCGTCGTCGATGCGCTCCGGGTGCAGCTGGTCGTCGATCCAGCGGTCGGTGCCCATGGCATGCAGGCGATCCAGGTCGCCGGGACGCGCGCCGAACGTGAGGCGTGACAGGGCGTGCACGGCCTGCTGGTCCGAGGTCTGGGTGCGCGCCGTGCTGGCGGCGAGCATCGACTCCCCGCGCACGACCACGGGCGACGCGACGCGTGTGGACGCGCTGGAGCAGCCGGCAATGACGAGGGCGAAAGCGGGGGCAAGGCGGCGCATGGTCGGCTCGAGGGGGGACTGCGGAGGGAGACGTCAGCAAACGCCTGCTGTTAATCCGTCGTGTGGCCGCTACCGCGTCAAGACGGACTATACGCCGGCGACGAGTGACGTGCGTCACGTTGCGCCCGGTGCGGCAGACTGGCCGGGACGCGCTCGCCCGGGCTGAGGCGTTGTGCGTGGAGCATCGCACAGTGCGGCGGTGTATGACACGAGCCGGCAGTGCGTCGCGCGCCGATCACAAGCAGCGCGCGGCCGGTGGAAGGTGTGGCATCAGAGGGATCGGGTCCGTCGACGCCGGTTCGTGACATCTCCGTGACAGGGCGAGCGTGACGCGGCTCGGTCCTTGCAGGTAATCATCTATGAAGCAGTGCCCCCTTGGAGGAAGTATGGACGTTCTCGTGATGGTAGAGGAGCAGCCGCCCGAACACTCGAGCGTGCTGGCGCACGTTAGTTCGGTGCCCTCGCCGCTCACGATGGAGCGTCCGTCACGCGATGTGGTGACGCTGTACGGCGTTCCGAGCCCCGAGTCCCTCGCGCTCGCGCTGGCGGCAGCCCTTGAATCGCGGCGCTCGGCCGATGACCGTGCCGACACCGTTCGTCACGTCGGCGTCTGGCCCGAACGCGGCGCCGTCGGCGACGCGGCGTGGCGCGACGAGGAGACCGGCGAACTCGTGACGCGCGATCTCCAGATCCCGCTGGCGGTGCTCGCGGAGACGGCCCAGGCGTTGCTGCTGGAAGGCGGGCAGGCCATCCGTCGCCTCGTCGGCGGCCTCCGCATGCCCGATTGGCCCGAAGGGACGCGGCGCGCGGTCTCGTTCTCCTTCACGCCAACACCGGCCTTCGCGTCCGCCGCGACATCCGAAGCGGTCCTCGCCGTGCTGCGCGAGGCCGAAGGGCTGACCTACGACCTGGATGCGGACGAGAACTGACTCGATCCGTCGGTTGCGCGCGCGGCCCGCCTGATGGCGGGCCGCGCGTTCTTATTGCGGAACGAGGAGGGGGTAGAGGCCCAGGAACGCGGGACGAGAGGTGGAACGAGACGCGCGAGCCAGGTGGTTTCCCTCTCCCGTTCCTGCACTCATTCCACGTCCCCACGCCTCTACCGCCTCCTCGTTCCGCCCTCGCACCTCATCCCCCTCCTCGTTCCCCTACACCCAGGTCAGGGACGCTTACCCTTGACGTTCGCGTGAACTAATTGGATGCTCCCGTACCTATTAAGCGACGCCGATTTGATCGGCGGAGGGCAGCATGAAAGAGTACAGGAGTGAGGCAATCAGAAATGTCGCGGTAGTGGGACACGGGACGAGCGGCAAGACCACACTGGTCGACGCCCTCGCCTTCGTGTCCGGCAGCAGCAAGCGACATGGCCAAGTCAAGGACGGAACCGCGTTGACCGTGACCTCTCCCGAGGAAATCGAGCGCGGTTTTTCCATCTCCATGGGCTGCGCCTTCGCCGAGTGGCGTGACACCAAGATCAACCTGATCGACACGCCCGGGTTCCTCGACTTCCAGGGCGATGCGATTGCTGGCCTCACCGCCGCCGATGGCGCGCTGATCACCGTCGCCGCGGCGGCGGGCGTCGAGGTGGGCACGGAGCGCATGTTCCGCGAGGCGCTTTCGCGCCGCGATCCCGTGCTCTTCGCCGTCACCTTGATGGACAAGGAACACGCCGACTTCGACCGCGCGTACGAAGCGATCAAGGAGAAGCTCACCGCCAAGGTGGTGCCGGTGGAGATTCCCATCGGCGCCGGCGCCGGCTTCAAGGGGATCATCAACCTCTTCACCAAGAAGGCGCACGTCTTTGCCGCCGGCACGAAGTCGGGCGAGTACACCGAGACGGAGATCCCCGATTCGGAGAAGGCGCGCTTCGAGAAGTACCACCAGGAAATGGTCGAGGCGATCGCGGCCACCGACGACGCGCTGCTCGAGCGCTTCTTCGGCGGCGAGGAGATCCCCGGCGAGGAAGAAATGGCCGCCATGAAGCAGGCGATGAAGCGGCAGGAGCTCTTCCCGCTCCTCTGCTGCTCCGCCCAGCTCACCTGGGGCGTCCGCACGGTGCTCGACTTCCTCGTGCAGCTGATGCCGTCGGCGTACGACATGGAAGAGCAGAAGGCGTTCAAGGGGGCCGAAGGCAACAAGACCGTTGACATCCATCCCGACGAGACCGCGCCGTTCACCGCGCTCTGCTTCAAGACGATGACCGAGCCGCACGTCGGCGAGGTGACGTACTTCCGCACCTTCAGCGGCACGGTGGCCAACGGGCAGGAGGTCTTCAACGCCACGCGCGACCTGACCGAGAAGCTCATGCACCTGTCGGTGCCGCAGGGACGCGAGCGCCTCGAGGTGCCACGGCTCTTCCCCGGCGACATCGGCTGCGTGGCGAAGCTCAAGAACACGCACACCAACGACACGCTGTCCACCCGGGAGCACCCGGTCCGCCTGCCGCAGATCGAGTTCCCGCCGCCGCTCGTGACCTACGCCGTGAAGGCCACGGTCCACGCCGACGAGGAGAAGCTGCAGGTCGGGATGCACAAGATCCACGACGAGGATCCGACGTTCGAGACCCATTACGACGCCGAGACGCACGAGACCATCCTCAGCGGCATGGGCGAGCGCCACGTGGAAGTGGCGATGGCCAAGCTGAAGCGGGTGCTCAACGTGACGGCCACGCTCAAGACGCCGCGCATCGCCTATCGCGAGACGCTCACCGCGACGGCGGAAGGGCAGGGGCGGCACAAGAAGCAATCGGGCGGCCGCGGCCAGTTCGGCGATTGCTGGGTCAAGCTGCGCCCGGCGCCGCGCGGCAAGGGCTACGAGTACGTCGACGCCATCAAGGGCGGCGTCATCCCGCGCCAGTACATCCCCGCGGTCGACAAGGGCGTGCAGGAAGCCGCCGAACGCGGCATCCTCGCGGGCTATCCCGTGGTGGACTTCATCTGCGAGTGCTTCGACGGGTCGTCGCACTCCGTGGACTCGAACGAAGCGTCATTCAAGATGGCGGGCATTCTCGCCTTCAAGAACATCGCGCCCAAGTGCCGGCCCGTGCTGCTCGAGCCGCTGCATGAGGTCGAGATTCTGACCCCCGACGTCTATCTGGGCGACGTGATGGGCGACATTTCCGGCCGCCGCGGCCAGATCCTCGGCTCCGAGAACATCGACGGCATCGGCACCAAGGTGAAGGCCATCGTGCCGCAGGCCGAGCTGTACCTCTACGCCACGAAGCTCCAGTCGATGACGCAGGGTCGCGGCACCTT
The DNA here is from genome assembly GCA_036504815.1 of Gemmatimonadaceae bacterium. Classification (NCBI taxonomy): domain Bacteria; kingdom Pseudomonadati; phylum Gemmatimonadota; class Gemmatimonadia; order Gemmatimonadales; family Gemmatimonadaceae; species Gemmatimonadaceae bacterium. The sequence goes on from DASXUN010000030.1 coordinate 107,651, forward strand.
CACGCACAAGTTCCACACGTATGAACTGATGCCGCACGAAGCCGCGGCCAAGGTGATAGCGGAGTCGGAGAAGGAGAAGAAGGAGGAAGCGGAGGAGTAACGACGGTCACCGTCGAGAAGACCGGGCGGGGCGTGAATTCACTTCACGCCCCGCCCTGCTCTTGCACGACGGTATTAAGGCCGGCCCGCCTGCGCCGGCCCGTCGAGACGATCCCAGGGGACGCCGCCGCGCGCGCTCACACCTTGTGGTAGCCGATCCGCGCCGACTCCACCCGGTCGTCGGCGGTGTAGATCTCGAAGTCGCTGAAGAAACCCGGCGCCTCCACTTGGAGCACGCGCAGCACCATCACGGCGAGGCGGCGAATCTCCTGCTCGGCCCCCTCGCCCGTGCGCAGTTCCAGCATCGTGCGCCACGCGCGCACATTGGCGGTCACGACGATCTTCGTCTCGGTCGAGTTCGGCAGCACGCCGCGCGCCGCTTCGCGCGCCATCTTGCGGCGGTGCACCTTGTCGGCGACCCAGCTGTACCGTTCCATCAGCTTCTCGACCAGGGCGATGTACGTCGCCTGCGCCGACTCCACCTGGGCCTTCCACTGCGCCACCAGCGCCTCGTCGCCGAGCATGGCCGGGGGGATCACGAACGCGGCGTCGCTCTCGTCCACGTAGCGCTGCGAGAGCTGCGAGTACGCAAAGCCGGCGCGATGCCGCACGAGTTCATGCGTCAGTGACCGGCTGATCCCCTCGAGCAGGAGCGAGAAGTTGGCGTGCTCGAGCACCGAGCCGTGCCCCTGCTTCTTGATGTTCTCCAGATAGTCGCGCGTCGAGCGATTCGCGGGATTGCGCTGGCTCATGTAGCACAGGCGTCCCGCGAACTCGGAGAGCCGCTCGCCGTCGGTGCTCTGGCCCTGCCACTGCACCGGCAGATGGGCAGGCTCGATGAACTGCGGGCGCGAGAGGACGGAGACCTTGGGCGCAGCGTAGAAATGCGGCATCGGAAGGGTGTTGGGGTTCCGCGGAATTTATGGCGCTGACCGAATGAACGTGAGGGCCGCCGGCTGCGGGTGCGCGATTCACCCCGCCAGCGTGCCGAACGGGCGCTCGCGCACCGTCGCAATGAGCCGGCGCAGCAGCGCGTTGCTCCCCAGCGCCGCCAGCCCCGCGATCATCAGTCCGCGGACCTCGGAGCGGCCGATCTTCACCACCCCGCCCGGACGCAGCATCGCATCGGAACGCGTCAGCTCGCGCAGCGTGGCATAGGCGTAGAGCAGGGGGAGCACGCAAAAGGCGCGCACGGTCACGGCGCGGCGCGGGACCAGCAGCAGGTACTCGAACGCCTCGTCGAGATCGGTCCACGCGAGCGCGATGAACTCGCCCACCGCCGCCCGGTTCGCCGCGAGGTGCGCCGCATCGAGGAGCGTCGCCTGCGACCCGCCGTGCGCGCGGAGCGTCGCCTCGGGCACGTAGATGGCATTCTCGCGCTCGGCGTCGGTGGCGATGTCCTTCAGGATGTTCACGGTCTGCAGCGCCTCGCCGAAATGCGTGCAGCGCGCCCACAGCGCGTCATACCGGGTGGCCGGTACGTGGCCAAACTCGCGCCAGAGTTCGGTCAGCATGCAGCCGACCGTCCCGGCCACGTAGTAGCAGTACTCGCGGTATTCCTCGACCGTCTGGATGCGCAGGCCATGCGGATGCCGCAGGGTAAAGGCCGCCATGCCGCGCGCCATCTCGCGCACCCAGTGCGCCACGCGGGCGCTGGCGGCCGGCGGGAGCGAGCGGAAGAGCACGCAGACCAGGTGGGTGTTGCGCAACAGCCGCACGTGCGCCGCGTCGCCGCGGATGAGCGCGGCCCGCGCCGGAAAAGCGTCGGCCGCCGCCGCGTCGTCCAGGCAGCCAAGGAACTCCTCGAGCAGGCGTGCCTTGTCCTCGGGGGCGGCGGTGCCGTCATCCTCGAGCGTGTCGGCAATGCGGCATAGCAGGTAGGCGCAGAGCACCGATCGTCCCAGCTCGCCGCGCAGCAGCCGCACGGAGAGCGCGAATGTCCGCGACACCGCTGGCAGGATCTCGCGCGAGAAGCGCTCGGCTTCTCGCACGCGCGCGGCGGTGTCGGCGGTGGGCATGCGGCAAATCTACGGAGCCGCGCGTTGTGGCTGCCACCGCGCCGGACCTCCGGATGGCGCTACTTGGACGGGAGCAGGCTCCGGGTCAGTCCGTCGATCAGTTGCTGCGTGGGCGACGGCCGGTCGGGGAACTCGAGCCGGTCAAGCACCCGTTCCAGCGACACCAGCGCCTGCCGCCGCAGCGCGCGCCACGCATTGCGCGCGACCACCCAGCCAACCCACCCCAGCACGATGGGCGGCAGCGCCCCGAGCCACGGGTAGAGCGTCAGCACCGCCAGCGGCACCCCCGCCAGCGCGCCGATGACGGCCAGGGCGATGGGCGTCGCCAGCTGCTTGCTGCGGGCTCGGCGCAGGTCCGCCGCGAGCGCCACATGCGTGCGCCGCGCATCCACGGCACCGACGCTGACCACCACCTCGCTCGCCCGCGACAGGTAGTAGCCCTTGCCCCCAAAGTCCATCGCGCGCGCCACCTGGTCGAACACGCCCCGTTTCGGCTCGAGCACCAACTGGTCGGGGTAGCGGCGAATCACGCCCAGCGATTCGTCGTGGGCAAGCACGGCTTCGAGCCGGCCAAGCAGCTCGCCGGGCGCCCCGGGCACGACGCGCGCCGCCGAGATCGCCGGGTCGGCGAGCATCGCATCGCTCTCGCGCTGGGCGGCCGCCAGCGGCGCCCGTGCCCGCTCCTCGGCGATGGCCTGGCGCACGGCCTCGGGCGCAATGCCCACCTCGCGTGCGATGTCCAGGACGCGCGCTTCGCTCAGATCGTCGCTGCGTTCCGCCGCGTCGTCTCCGTGGACATGCAGTTCCATCGCGCGCGCCAGCACACGCTCCAGCGCGGCGCGGCTGAGGGCACGGTCATCGGGGCGTGGCGACAAGGGGTTGGTCATGGCAGAAGCCGCGCGCCAGGGCGCGCCGGGAGGTTGCAGGAGTCAGTCACACCACGGCGCTGGTCAGCGACCAGCCGCGTCTCACCTTCCGTACGGCGGAGCGCGCGCGCCGGTTCCGGTTCGGCCCGCCGGTCAACTGGTTGTCGAGGCGCGGCCGCAGACCACGCAGAATTTCCAGGCCGGATCAATCTCGGCGCTGCACCCCGGACAGCGGTTCACCTTCAGGTTCTGCCCGCAGTGGGGGCAGAACGTGACCGCGCGGCCTTCCGGCAGCATCTGGCCGCAGAAGCGGCATCCCGGGCGCGGCGTGCGCATCACCGATTCGATGGTCGGGTCCGGAATGTGCGCGCCGCGCGCCTGGTATGATGCCCGCGGCTTCGCGTGGCTGCCGGCGCCGAGTGCCTCACCCAGGTCCGCCGGGCTCGGCGGGAGCTGACGCTGGATCGCGTCCAGCGCCGCCGAGATTTCCGAAGGGTTGGCCGCGTGCGATGGCGGTGTCGTCTCGCTTGCCCGTACCTCCGGGGCCGGCGCCGATTCCAGCACCTGGCGCATCGCGTGCTGCGCCAGCGTCACCTTCGCCGTGCTGTACGCGTGCAGTGCCCGCAGGTCGGGGTTCCCGGAATCCAGCTCGCGTCGCAGGTCCTCCTGCATCGCATCGTCCACGAAGAGCAGCCCGCGTTCGCCGGAAAGGAGGCGGAGCACCAGGACTTCGTAGTCCTCCGCGGAGTCGATCCCCATCTCGGCGCGCGTGGAGCGGTACGGCACGAAGGTGCGCAGGATCTCGCCCACTTCAAAGGCGCGCGACAGGTGTTCCGGTCGCACGTCTCGGATCCGACGCACCAGGATGCGAAAGAGTCTCTCGAGCTGGTCAGCCATCTAGTGAGCCGCCTTCATCTTTTCGTCTGCGTTCTGCTGCAACTTCTTCTCGGCGTCGACTTTCAGCGACTCGGCGCGCTGCACGGAGTTGATCCTCGAATTCGTGACGGACTTGACCATCCGCAGCACCGTCGGCTCTGTGTGGTGACGACCGTCATAGAAGCCGTAGGAGTATCCCGCGGCCAGTCCGAGCAGCAGTCCGAGGAGCAAGCGCATTCCAGCCTCCGGCGTGACGTCAACCGATCCGTGGCAAAGATGCGTGCGGCGTGAACGTCGCGCCATCGGGAAAGGCGTCTGGTTCGCTCGCGCGGCTGCCGCGGGCGCGGTACGCGGCGAGCCATTCATCGAACGCCGACTCCACCAGTCCGCCGCTCGCCGTCTGGTCGGCGGCGGCGCGGGTGGCGAGATGGTTCGCGTATTCGTTCTGCGCGTGCCCGACATGTCCGCGCACCCACCGCCAGGCGATGGCGTGCCCCTCGCAGGCGGCGAGCGCGGCGCACCACAGGTCGAGGTTCTCGATGGCGCCGGTCTTGCGCTTCCAGCCGTTGCGCGCCCAGCCGTGCACCCACCCCGTCATGCCGTCCACGATGTAGCGTGAGTCGGAGGTGAAACAGACGCGGAACCGGCCGCCCTTCGCGCCGATCGCCTGCAGGGCCTCGATGACGGAGCGCAGCGCCATCCGGTTGTTGGTCGTCGCCGGCTCGCTGACCCAGAGGTCGCGGCGCACCAGCGCGCCGCCCGGCCGCTGATACTCGATCAGGATGCCGGCACCGCCCGGATTGTCGCCGGCCTGGCCGTTGCCCAGGCACGACTCGTCGGCGTAGATCGCCACCAGTTCCACGCTCATTTCACGATCTCCAGCCGCTCGGCCTCATCGAGCCAGAGCGTGAGATGGTCGCCCGTGGTCGGGTGACGCGCCTCGATGCACTCGCGCCGGTTGCGCAGCACCAGCCGCTCGGGAATGACCAGGAACTCGGTGCCGCGCCGGAAGACGGCGATCCGCAGTCCGCGGGAGATGGCGTGCTCGAGGGCGTCATATTGCTTGACGGTCAGCTGCACTCAGCGCACCCCGAACCAGTCCAGGGCGGCCTGCGCGAGCACCGCCGTGGCCCGCTGCACCTCCTGCACCGGCACCCACTCCGTGGCGCTGTGCGCCAGCCGGATGTCACCCGGCCCGTAACAGATGGCGGGAATGCCGGCGGCCGAAAGCAGCGCGGCGTCCGTCCAGTACGAGAGACCTTCCACCGCCGGTGCCGTCCCCTCGACCGCCTCGATCGCGCGCGACAGCGATTGCACGATGGGCGCGTCCACGGCGACGTCGTTGGACGCCTGGACGAAGGTCACCTCCACGTCGGCGCGGAAGCGCGCGTCGCGCGCCGCCACGCGGTCGCAGGCGGCGCGCAGCTCGGCGGCGAAACTCTCGCCCGTCTCCCCTGGAAGGGTGCGGCGCTCGAACTCGACGCGGCAGCAGTCCGCGTAGGTCGAGAGCCCCTGCCCGCCGCTGATGCGCGCGGCGTGGAACGAACCGCGTCCGAGCAGCGGATGCGTGCGCTGCGGCAGGACCGTCTGCTGGTACACCTCGAGCTCGGCCAGCAGCAGGGCGGCCATCGTGTTCGCGTCCACCCCCACGTCATACCGCGAGCCGTGCGCCGCCACGCCGTGCACCTGCACGACGGCCCACGCAAAGCCGCGGTGCGCCGGGCCGATTGCCAGTCGCGTCGGCTCGGTGACGATCGCGGCATCGGCGCGCACGCCGTGCGCAATCAGCGCCGCGGTTCCGGCCGACTGCCATTCCTCGTCCGTCACGGCGGCGATCACGATCTCGCCGTCGATCCCCGCATCGGCCGCATGTACGGCCGCGGCGCACATCGCCGCCACGCCACCCTTCATGTCGCAGCTGCCGCGGCCAAAGAGATGCCCCTCTCGGATCGCCGGCTCGAACGGCGGGTGCGTCATCCCCGCCACGCCAACCGTGTCGAGGTGCCCGTTGAACATCAGCGTGCGTCCCCCGGGGCGCCCGATGCGGGCCACGACATTCGGCCGGTCGGCGGCCGTCTCCATGAGCGCGACACGGAATCCCCACGTGGTCAGCACATCGGCGAGCATCCGTGCACACTCGCCTTCACCCGGGGCGCCGGGCACCAGTGTTGGGTTGCGCGAGTCAACGGCGACGAGCGCTGCGGTGAGGGCGACGGCATCGCCACGCGGTGGCGGAATCACGGACACAGGCAGGGAAGGAAAAGGGAAACGGGCGCGCCCCACTGAAGGTGCGCGCCCGTCACGTCGCGTGGAAGTCGGCGCCGGTTACTTCTTGGGCGCCGGCTTCTTGGCCGCCGGCGCCTTCTTGGCGGGTGCCTTCTTGGCGGGGGCCTTCTTGGCGGGTGCCTTCTTCGCGGGGGCCGCCTTGTGCGTTGCCGGCTTGTGCGCGGCCGGCTTGTGCGCGGCCGGCTTGTGCGCGGCTGGCTTATGCGCGGCTGGCTTATGCGCGGCTGGCTTGTGCGCGGCCGGCTTGTGGACCTCAGCCTTCGCGGCCGGCTTCGCCGCCTTGTGCTTCTTGCTCCACGCCTCCTCGACGCCGTGCAGCAGTTTGTCGGCCTCGTCCTGCGTCATCTGGCCGCGGCGCACCATGAACTGCACCACATCGCGCGCGCTTTCGATGGCAAACCCGCTCAAGCCGGCGGCGGCGTTGATGACATCCTTCATGGCGGCTGCCATCTTGCTGCCGGCCTCCATGGAGATCTCGGCGGCCTTGGCCGCCATCTCGGCGACCGCGTCGCGGACGTCCTGGCCACGATGACCGGGATGTCGGCGGGGCAACACAGTGCCGCTCCCTTCTGGCTTGGCCGGGGCTTTGTCTGTCATTTTGATGCTCCTTGCTCGAGCCGCCGGTTGCAGGCCCCGGCGTCGGGCCCCATCGCATCGAGCACTAGGCGATGGAGCGAGGGGGCGCTCAGGAACGTCTCGTTAGAGCGCTCGCCCATTGATCGGGGCCAAGTATATGATTTTCGTAGAGATAATCAAGGTGACCGGAACGAATTTCTGGATCGAAGTTCTTGCTCGCAATATCGAAGAGAATAGTACATTTTTAATACACAATCAACACATTATCAATACATAATGGAGACACTTCCGCTTTCAGGACTCAGAATTCTCGACCTCAGCCGAGTGCTTGCCGGGCCGCTCTGCACGATGATTCTCGGCGATCTGGGCGCAAATGTGATCAAGGTCGAACGTCCGGAGGGTGGTGACGACACCCGAGGGTGGGGGCCGCCGTTCGACGCAGCGGGGCGAAGTGCCTACTTCCTCTCGATCAACCGGAACAAGCTCTCCGTCGCCCTGGACCTCTCGACCGACGCGGGCGCCGCGCTGGTGCGGGCACTCGCCGCGCAGGCCGACGTCGTCGTGGACAACTTCCAGCGCGGCGTGCTGGAACGCTGGGGACTCGCCCCACAGCGCCTGCTGGCCGAACACCCGCGGTTGATCTGGTGCACGATCACCGGGTTCGGCCCGGACTCCGATCGCCCCGGGTACGATTTTGTCGTGCAGGCGGAGTCGGGGTGGATGGCCATCACGGGTGAGCCCACTGGCGCGCCCATGAAAGTGGGGGTCGCGCTGGCCGACGTGATTGCCGGGAAGGACGCCGCGATCGCGATCCTTGCAGCGCTCGCCGGGCGTGATCACCCGCGCGACGCGGGGGCGCGCCACCTGACCATTTCACTCGCGCACAGCGCCATCGCGTCGCTGGTGAACGTCGCCCAGAATGCGCTCGTGTCGGGGCGCGGCGTCTCGCGCTGGGGTAACGCGCACCCGAATCTGGTGCCCTACCAGCTCTTCGACGCGCTCGACCGGCCCATCGTGATCGCGGTGGGAAGCGACGCCCAGTTCATCGCCGCGATGCGTGCCCTCGGCCTCACTGCGATGGCCGAGGACGAGCGCTACCGGACCAATAGCGGCCGCCTCGCGCATCGTGAGGCCGTCGTGGGGGCGATCGCGGAACGCATCCGCACACAGCCGGCGGCGGCCTGGCTCGCCGCGCTGGAGGGCGCGCGCGTGCCATGTGGCGTCGTCAAGCCGGTGCTCGAGGCGCTGCGGGACGTGGAGGCGTCGCCGCTGACCGGGGTGGCTCCCCTCGCGCCGGGGAGTGTACGACGTGAACCCCCGATGCTGGATCAGCATGGTGCGCTGGTGCGGGCCCGCGGCTGGGATGCGTTTCAGTCGCCCTAGCTGGTCGATTCCGTCCCTCGCTGTGAATCGCTTCCCCTCGCGGCCATATTCCTCGTAATGCGTTCGCGTCTGCCGCTTCTGCTGCTGCTGGTCGCCGCCTGCTCGGGCGACGCGCGCATCAGCGCGCCTGCCGGCGCATCGGCCTTCCGTCGCTTCGTGGCCGTGGGCACCGGCCTGACGATGGGCGAGCAGGGCGCGGGCGTCGTCTACGAGTCCCAGATCGCCGCCTGGCCGGCACGACTCGCGGCGCGCGTCGGCGCGCCGTTCCGCGTGCCGGCCCTCAAGGCGCCCGGGTGCACCCCGCCGCTCGTGGCGCCGCTGTCGATGTTCCGCACGCTCGCCGGACCGGTCGTCGCCGGTACCTACACGTGCAGTGGCCGGCTTGGCGCCGACACGCTCCCGGCCAATAGCGTGGCGGTTTCGGGCGCCACGGCGTGGGACGCCCTGCACACGTCGCCGCGCTCGCTCGTCTCGCAGCCGGCCTCGCTCGACCAGGCGCGGTACCAGCTCGTCCTCCCGACCGTGCAGACGCAGGTGCAGGCCATGCAGGCGCAGCAGCCCACGCTCGTCGCCCTGGAGCTCGGCGCCGGCGAGGTCTTGCGCGCGGCGACGACGGGCCTCGTGGTGACCGGGACGAGCTACACGCAGAAGACGGCGTGGACGCTGATGCCTGCCGCCGTCTTCGCCGTCGTGTTCGATTCGATCGCCGACAGCGTGAAGGCGACGGGCGCCCGCGCCGTCTTCGTCGGCGTTCCGCAGCTGATGTCGCTCCCCGCCTGGCGCAGCGGCGATGACCTCTGGCAACAGCGCACCGCGCTGGACGCATTCGGTCTTGAGGTCCAACCGGATTGTCAGGGGAGCACGAATCTCGTGCAGACCGTGGCGGTGCTGCCGTCGCTGGCCGCGGCGGCCCGAGCGGCGGGAACGTCGCAGCCGCTCTCGTGCGCCAACCGGCCCGGCGAGGCGGATTACATCCTCACCGCCACCGATGCGGCGCTGATCACGCAGACCATCACCGCGATCAACGCCGCCATCAAGGCGGCTGCGGAGAAGCGGGAGTTCGTATACGTGGAGGTGCCGCTCTTCGCGCGCGAGGTGCCGTTCCACGCGCCCGCCTTCACGGCGACGGGCTTCTTCAGCAGCGACGCCCCGTTCGGTCTTGCGACCTCGCTCGACGGCGTGCTGCCCAGCGCGTACGGCCACGAGCTGCTTGCCGACCGCGTGGCCGCCGCGCTGAACACCCGCTACGGCCTGTCGATCCCGATTCCGCCGCGGCCGCTGTAGCACAGATGGGTGCGCGCGAGCAACGGGCGCCGTCCGCCGACGCGACGTCGGTGTTACCAGTCGGCAATCGGCTCGTCTCAATTGTGCGACACCCCAGCGTGGCCCGTTCGGGCGGCGGTGGGGGTGGGCCTGTCCCCGGCGCGTGTGTGGCATTACACTAGCGTCGTGAAACTGAGCCAGCCCTCGCCGCAGCAAGAACAGGCCGACGCGGACCAGGCGGTTATTGACCGCGTGCTCGCCGGGGACCGGAACGCCTTCGGCAGTCTCATCCAGCGATACAGCGACCCGCTGTATCGCCATGCGGTGGGAATGACGGGGAGTCCCGACGTCGCCGAGGACATCCTGCAGGTCTCGTTCATCAAGGCGTACAACCACCTCAGCGAGGTGCGCGGGCGCTTCGATGCATGGGTCTTCCGCATCGTGGCCAACGGGTGCAAGGACTGGCTCAAGAACATCCGCCGGACCCACCTGAGTTACGAAGAGGACGATCAGCCGTCTGGATACGAGACCCCGGAGGAAGAACTCGATCGGGGTGAGTTGCGATCCGACCTGGACCGCGCGTTGTCCGCGCTCCCCGCGTCACTGCGGGAAGCGTTCGTGATGAAGCACGTCGAGGGTCGGTCGTACGAAGAGATGGCCGAGTTGCTCGACACGACCGTGGGTGCCCTGAAGATGCGCGTGCACCGTGCACGCGAGGCGCTTCAGGCGCTGCTGGAGGAGCGATACCAGTGATGCACAAAGATCTTGATCCGCGCGACGGTCTCGAACCGGGAGCGCCCCGCACGCCCAAGGAAGCGCCGACGGCCGACCAGGAGTTGGCGCCGACCGGGCGCATCTCCGACGCCGTGCATGCCTGGCTTGATGGCGAGCCGGTGGCCGAGGCTGCGCTGAACGCCGCGCCGCGCGAGGTCGCTTTCTGGAAGAAGGTCGAGGCCGAGACGACGACGCGTCGCCGCATGGTGACGCCGGCGCACGTCCCGGCGCAGATCCTCGCGAAATTGCCCGACAAGCGCTGAGCCGCGCGCGGGATGCCAAGGGCCGTCCGGGATTCCGGGCGGCCCTTCGTGTTTCCTCCAGTCTTCGGACGGCGCGATGCGCCCGCGTGTCGTTGCCCGCGAGCGATGTTCGCGGTGCTTCGTCGGCGTGCGTCCTACATCGGCACACTCGAGGGAACATGGGGTACGAGCGCCATCGCCGCGTTCATCACCCCAACGAGGATCTCTGTCCATGGCCATCTGGAAGGACCAACCCGCGCCGAAGAAGGATGATGTGCTTGCCGTGGCGGACACGCCCATCAAACGCGACATCGACCTGCGCCCTGATCCGACGCCGCGCGTCGCGCCGCCGCAGACGCCCGCGCCGGCGCGCGAGCAGCGCGAGTCGCTCATCGCGTCCGAGATCACGATCGAGGGAAAGATCGAGGGCTCCGGCCACGTGCGCCTTGCGGGACGCTTCAAGGGTGACGTGCAGGTGCAGGGCAACCTCTCCATCGAACAGGGCGCGAAACTCACGGGCGGCGTCCGCGCCAGCACGGTGGTGATCGGCGGCGAACTCGAGGGCAACATCACCGAAGCGACCCGGGTGGAGCTCCTCGATTCCGGCGTGCTCAACGGGGACCTCAAGGCAGGCTCGCTCACCGTGGCGGCGGGTTCACGCATGCGCGGTCAGGTCGAGTTCGGCTGGGGTGACGCCGGAGCGCCCGCGCCGGCGAAGAAGCTGGAGCGCGGCGCGATGCCATGACGGTGGGGCGTCAGGCGACGCCGGGCGCGGCGCGAACGTGTCCACACTGCCGGCAGACGATCCTCGCCAGCGCGGCCGTCTGCCCGGCGTGCCGGAAGCACCTGCGCTTCGAGGCGAAGGTGGCGCCCGAGCGCGTTGCGCCCATGCTCGTGCCCTTCCGTGTCGAGGGAAAGATCACGCCCCCGCCGGAGAGCGAACCGTGGGAATACTCGATGGTCGCCGAAATCCGCGACGAGCGCGGTGAGGAGATCGCGCGCCATGTGATCGGCGTCGGCGTGCTGCGGCCGACGGACGTGCGTACGTTCGCCGTGGTCATCGAGGTGACGGTTGCGAGCTGAGGCTGACGGCGGGGACGCGGAATGTCGAACCGGGAGTGAGCGTCGTGTACGGTGTGCGGTCTCTCGAGCGCCTGGTGAAAGCCATGGCGCTCGCCCGTAGCTAAGTTCAGGCGTGACCGAAACCACGATTCGCGAGAGTGCGCCGCCACCATTGGCAGGTCTGGGATGGAAGCGGCCGTTCCTGATGCTGGTGCTGTTCGGCGCAGCGACCTGGTTCCTGCTGCCGCGACTCGTGCACGCCAATCCCCTGTCGTCGCTGCGCAGCCTGCGCTGGCCGCTCGTCGCCGCGGCGCTGGTGGCGCAGGCTGCGTCGCAGTGGGGGAGGGCGTTGCTGCTGCACGGTGTTATCGTGGGCAACGGCGGCACCATGACGAGGCGACGCGCCACGCAGGTGCTCCTGGCGGCCTCGAGTCTCGGACTCCTGGGCGGCGCCTTCGCGGGCTATGCGGCCGCGCTGTACCGCTGGTCGCGCTCGGGCGGCGCCACGGTGCCCGGCGCCCTGCTGGCGAGCTGGCTGCCGTCGCTGCTGTTCAGCGCGGCGGTGCTGCTCATCGCGCTCATCGCGCTCATCGCCGGCGTGTCGGTGTCCTCAGCGGGATTCCTGAGCGATGGCGAGTGGATAGGCGCGGCCGTGAGCGTGCTGCTCGTGCTCCTGCCGTTCGCGGGGCTCTGGTGGGTCATACGTAATCCGGCGCGCGGGCCCAGGCTCCTCAAGGGCATCGAGCGCGTCTGGAGCACGCTCCGGCGACGCCCCGCGAATACCGCCGGCATCGAGGAGAAGGCGCGGAAACTGAACCTCGCCTGGAGTTCGATGAGTTCCCGGACGTGGGGCGCGCTGGCCGGCTTCGCGATGTTCAGCGCGCTGTGCGACGCGTCGTCTGTCTCGCTGTTGCTCGCGGCCGCGCGAGTGCCCCTGGGCATCGGCGCCGCCTTCGCCGCGTGGGGAATCCCGCACCTGCTGGGCAACGCGAGCATGCTGCCGGGTGGGGCGGGTGTGGTGGAAGCCACGATGACGCCAGGCCTCGCGCGGTTGGGCGTCCCGGCGGCTGAAGCGCTGCTGGTGGTGCTGGCGTATCGCGCGCTCGCGTTCTGGACACCGCTGGTCGGCGGCCTGCCCTTTATTGCCTGGCTCGAGCGACGCTACGTTCCGGCGCCGAGTGGTGGCACATGACCGCGCATCCGGTGGTTCCTCAACCCGAATGCGACACGGTCCTCGCCGACGGCGGCCCGCCGCTGCGGATCGCGCTGGTCAGCGAGTACTACTATCCGCATTTCGGCGGCGTCACCGAGCACGTTCACTTCCTGCGGCGTGAACTGTGCGAGCGCGGACACCATGTGGATATCATCACGTCGCACCTCGGCGAGGCGCCCGACGAACCGGGGCTGTTTCGCCTTGGCCGCAGCCAGCGTGTGTTCGCCAACGGATCCGAGGCGCGCCTGACGTTCGGCGTCAGCCGACGTCAGCTGCGCAAGTTGTTCGCCGAGCAGCGGTACGATCTCATTCACGCGCATTCGCCGCTCGCGCCCACACTGCCGCTCTTTGCCGTGGAGGCGGCCGAGGTGCCCGTCATCGGCACGGTGCACACGAACTTCGGGCGCTCGCTCCTGTACACGCTGCTGAACCGTCGCGTGCAGAAGGTGGCGAACCGCCTCGCCGCGACCATCGCGGTGTCGCCCACGGCCGCCGCCGCGCACGACCGGTACTTCGACATCAATTGGCACATCATCCCGAACGGCGTGGATCTGAACCAGTTCCGCCGCGGGCTCGAACCGCCGGAGGCGATGCGCGGTCACGGGCCGTACATCCTGTTCCTTGGCCGGCTCGATCCGCGCAACGGGCTGTCGGAACTCATCACGGCGTTCCAGCTGGTGTCCGAGCGACTGCCTGATGCGCGCCTGATCGTCGTGGGCGACGGGCCGCGGCGCAGTCACTACCGGCGGCAGGCCGCGGACAATCCGGCCATTCGCTTCGAAGGCGCGGTGAAGGACGAGCGCGGTTCGTACTACGCCAATTGCACCGTGTACGCCTGCCCGACCACCAAGGCCTCCTTCGGCATCACGCTGCTCGAGGCCATGGCCTGCGGCGCGCCGATCGTCTGCTCCAACATCGAGGGCTTCACCGACGTGGTGCGCGACGGCCACGACTGCCTCATGACGGAACTCGGCGATCCGCACGCGCTGGCCGTGGGCCTCCTGAAGGTGCTCGGCGACGCGGCGCTGCGGCGACGTCTCGCCGATAACGGCCACCAGACGGTGCAGCGCTATGCCTGGCCGATCGTCACCGACCAGGTGCTTGCGCTCTATCGCGAGGTGCTGGCCGGCCGCGGCTTGCCGCGCACGGCGCCGCGATGAACGGCATCCTGCTTGGGGGCGGCGCGGTGGCCGTGCTCGGCGGGCTCGCGCACGGCACGTGGCATCGCAACAGCCCGCTCTTCGGGCCGGTGTTGTCGCGCCTGCCGGGCGACAGTCGCTGCGTCTCGCTGACGTTCGATGACGGTCCCAATCCCGATGCGACGCCGCGCGTGCTCGACGCGCTGGGCGAGGCGGGAGTCAAGGCGACGTTCTTCCTGCTGGGCAAGCACGTGGACCGATGGCCCGCGCTCGCGGCTCGAGTGGCGGCCGAGGGACACCAGCTGGGGAACCACGGCTGGCACCATCGCAAGCTGCACGTGCGTCTGCCCGCGTACGTTCGCGACGACCTCGGGCGCGGCCTCGCGTCCATCGAAGCGGCGACGGGTGTGCGACCCGCGTTCTTCCGCGCACCGCACGGCTTCCGCAACCCGTGGGTTTCATCCATCGCGCACAGCCTTGGCGAGCGCGTGGTGGGATGGACGATCGGTGTGTGGGACTCGGCGCGTCCCGGCGCGCGCGTCATCGCGCAGCGGACGCTGGTGCACGTGCGGCCCGGCAGCATCGTGCTGCTGCATGACGGCGACGGCTACGACCCGGCCGGTGACCGCACGCAGACGGCGGAGGCGCTGCCGGCCATCATTGGCGGCCTGCGCGATCGCGGCTACCGGTTCGACGTGCTGCCCGCGGGGTAAGGCAGCGCGGAAGGCGTGCATCGGTCGCACCAGAGTCGCGAACGCCGGGCATCGCAGGCATATTCGCGGACATGCGACAGATCATCGTAGGGCTCGCGCTTGCCACCGCCTTCCCCGTGGTCGCCGGCGCCCAGACCATCGCCCCCTTCGACCTCGGGCGATCACCCATCGCGCTCGGCGGCGACGCCCGCCCCGGACAATTCGTCAGCGCCGTCGGCCGACGCGCCATCGCGATGGGGACCGAAGACGGCGCCTTCGAGCTGTGGAGCTGGCCGTACAAGTGGATGCACGACCTCAAGCTCAGCTTCCGCGTCCCCAAGTACACCCAGGCCATTCCCGGGCGCGACGTCGCGCGGTCGGTGCTGGTGCGCCCCGAAGGCGTGACCATCACGTACGCCTACGAGACGTTCACCGTGAAGCAGACGGTCTTCGCCTCCATCGACAAGCCGGCGGTGATGATGCTGCTGGAGGTGGACGCCATTCGCCCGATGGAGATCATCGCGTCGTTCGTCCCCGACTTGCATCTCGCCTGGCCGGCCTCGCTCGGCGGGCAGTACGTCGCGTGGCACGCGGGAGCCAAGGCCTTCGTGTTCAGCGAGAGCCGCCGCAAGGTGAGTGCCTTCCTCGGCTCGCCGGCGGTCACGCAGGCGAGCGACGTCCCGGCGCACATGCTCAGCGCCGCGCCGCCGCAGTTCACCATCGGCGTGGGCAGCGACAAGGAGCGCTACACCGAGCCGCGCCTCGGCGAACCGCCGGGGGGCAACGTCAACATCCACGCCAAGTACATCCCCATCGTGATGGCCGGCGGCGAGATGCCGCGTGATTCGGTGCTCGCGCTCTATCGCTCGCTGCTGCAGCCGGGGGCCATCGAACGCGAGTGGAAGAAGCGCGTGGCACACGCCGACTCGATTCGCACGCAGCAGGTGTCGGTGAGCACGGGCGACGCCACGCTCGACCTGGCGGCCGAGTGGGCCAAGGTGAACCTCGACGAGTCGATGGTCTGCAACCCCGACCTCGGGTGCGGGCTCGTGGCGGGGTACGGGCTATCGGGCGCCGCGAGCGACCGTCCCGGCTTCGGCTGGTTCTTCGGCGGCGACGCGTCCATCAACTCGTTCGCGATGAGCGCGGCGGGACAGCACGACCTGGTGCGCGACGGCGCGCTCAAGTTCTTCGCCAAGTACCAGCGCGCCGACGGCAAGATCACCCACGAGATCTCGCAGGGGGCGGGGAAGATCGACTGGTTCGGCTCGTATGGCTACGCGTACTACCACGGCGACACCACCCCGTTCTGGATTCTGGCCTTTGGCGAGTACTGGAAGCAGACCGCCGACACGGCCACCGTGCGTGCGCTCTGGCCGAAGGTGAAGAAGGCCTACGAGTGGTCGCGCAAGTGCGACACCGACGGCGACGGGCTGATGGAGAACACCTGCGCCGGCGCCGGCGCGCTCGAGGTGGGCGACCTGCAGGAGGGGATCGTCAGCGACGTCTACCTGAACGGCGTGTGGGCGGCGTCCCTGGAGCGGTTCGCGCGCATGGCCGAGGCGATGGGCGAGACGGCCCTGGCGGCCGAGGCGCGGGCCGAGCGGGTGCGCGCCGTCGCGGCGCTCGACGGCAAGCTCTGGATTCCGGCCAAGGGACAGTATGCCTTTGCCGTGCTCGAGCAGGGGAAGATCAACGAGACGATGACGGCCTGGCCGGCGACGGCGATGGCGTTTGACGTGTTCGGCAAGACCAACGGCCGGCTGATGGCCGAGCGCATGGCGCGCAGCGACCTCACCACCGACTGGGGGGTGCGCCCGCTCTCGACGACCAGCCGACTGTTCGACCCGCTGCACTACAACAACGGCGCCGTCTGGCCGTTCGTGACCGGCTGGGTGGCGACCGCGCAGTTCCGCTATGGCAATCCGCAGGCGGGGTGGCAGGCGCTGCGGGCAATCGCCGGCACGACCTTCGATGAGGCACGCGGCCGGAACCCCGAGGTGATCAGCGGCCGCGTGTACAAGCCGCTCGACACCGCGGTGCCGCAGCAGTTCTTCGCGACGTCGATGATCCTGACACCGCTGCTCCGGGGGCTGATGGGTCTCGAGGTGGATGCGCCGGCGAACACGCTGACGGTGGCGCCGTGGGTGCCGCCCGGCCACGAACAGGTGCGCGTGGAGAAATTGGCGGTCGGCGGGGTGCGACTGGACCTGTCGGTCACCGATATGGCGCAGCAACCGGAGCGGGTGTTGCTCGTTGCTCCGAGCGCGGGCGTCACGCTCTCGCGGCCGCTCAAGGTCCGCTTTGCACCGCCCGGCGGCGGCGTTGCCGAGGGGGTGCTGGCGCCGGGTGCCCGGTCATTGCGCCTGGCGCTGGCCAGGGCGCGCGAGTGGAGCGTGATGCTGGCCGATGCCCGGCCGGCCGTGATCGGCGAGCGGTCGAAGAATCCACGGATCGTGGCCGCGCAAGCCGACGGCGCGGGGTACCGTGTGACGGTCGAGGCGTTGGCCGGCAGCATCGTCGCACTCTGGGTGCAGCCCCCGGCGTCCCGCTCGTTCGAGGCGGAGGGCGCCGGGGTTCGCGTGCGCAACATCCCCGCCGACTTCGCTGTCGTCGACTCACCGCTCAAGCGATTCGCCGCCCATGCAGCGCCTGCGGAGATCACCATGCCCGCGAGCGGCGAGGATGCGGACGGATATGTGAGGAGGGAGGTAGTGTTTAGGGCCAGGTAAGAGAGACAACAGCGAGAAAACAGAAAGAAAACAGAGAGACAACAGGACGGCGCTCGCGCGCATCTGTTGTCTCTCTGTTTTCTCTCGGTTGTCTTTCTGTTGTTTCTCTGCCCTTAACGAGTCGCGGTAGGTCAGCGGTTGACGAGCCAGTGACGGCCCCCCGGCGCACTGTACGCGCCCCCCGCTGTGCCTACCGCGACACGCTGGGTCGCTCGAGGCGACCCTGCGTTACCTGCTATGTTTGTCTCCGGTGCGGCGCCGCGATCGTTCAGCGCGCTCCCGGTCGCAGAGGGAATGTCTAATTCGGGGCATCGTCGCGGAATGGGGTGCAATTATGGAAGTTTTGTGAGGCAATTCCTCACGAAACCCTTACACCCTAGATTCACTCCGGAAAGTGGAATTCCAAAGGGGGATTTAGATGAGCATCGCCGCGACCATGCGCCCAGGCGCTGATGAGTTTGCCCCATTCTACGCGGGATACGTCGCCGCCGTCCCCGATGGCGACATCTCGCGGACGCTTGCGCAGCAGGGGGAGGACATGCTCTCCCGCCTCAAAGGGCTCAGCGAGGCGCAGGCCGCGCACGCGTACGCCCCGGGGAAGTGGACGGTGAAGGAAGTCGTCTGCCACATCTCCGACGCCGAGCGGATCTTCGCGTATCGCCTGCTGCGCATCGCCCGCGGCGATGCCACGCCGCTCGCGCCCTTCGACGAAGACGCCTATGCCGCGCACTGCGAGGCCAACGACCGCACGCTCGACACGCTCCTTGGCGAGTTCGCCGCCGTGCGCGGCGCTTCGCTGGCCCTGCTGCGGTGGCTCCCCGAAGCCGCCTGGACACGGCGCGGGACCGCGAGCGGCAAGGAGATCAGCGTCCGCGCCCTGGCGTGGATCATGACCGGACACGCCCTGCACCACGTGTCGGTGCTCAAAGACAGATACGGGGTGGCCTGAGAGAGACAACAGAGAGACAACAGAAGAACAACAGAGAAAAAACAGAGGTGCCCACGTTGAATCGGGCACCTCTGTTGTCTTTCGGTTGTCTCTCTGTTGTTTGTCTGTTGTTTCTCTAGATGTGAATCGCTCGCCCCAGCGCCGCCAACGCCGCTTCCTTCACCGTCTCGCCGAGCGTCGGGTGTGAGTGGACGGTCACGCCAATGTCCTCCGCCGTCCCCCGATACTCCATCGCCAGCACCACCTCGCTCAACAGGTCGCTGACGTTGGCGCCGATCATGTGGCAGCCGAGGATCTCGTCGGTGTTCGCATCGACGATGAACTTCACGAAGCCGTTCGTCTCGGCCATCGATCGCGCGCGGCCGTTGGCAGAGAAGGGGAACTTGCCTACCCCGAACGGCCGGCCGCTTGCCTTCACTTCGGCCTCGGTCAGGCCGCAGGTCGCCACTTCGGGCCAGGTGTAGACCACGCCGGGCATGTTGTGGTAGTGCATGTGCACCTTGCGCCCGGCGATCACCTCCGCGGCGATGACGCCTTCCTCCTCCGCCTTGTGCGCGAGCAGCTTGCCGCCCACCGCGTCGCCGATAGCGAAGACGTTCGGGAGAGTGGTGCGCATCTGGTCATCCACCGCGATTTCGCCGCGCGCGCCGAGCGCGAGGCCGAGGGCCGCCGCGTCCACGCCGTAGAGCGCCGGCTTGCGTCCGATGGAGACGAGCACGCAGTCGGCGGTCAATGTCGCCGGTGTCCCGTTCTCCTCGACCTCGATGATCACCTGGTCGCCCTCGCGCCGCCCGCCGGTCACCTTGGTGCCGGTGTGGATCTCCATCCCCTGCTTCTTGAAGATCCGCGTCGCTTCCTTGGTGATGTCGTCGTCGTTGCCGGGCAGGATGGTCGGCATGAACTCGATCACCGTCACCTTGGCGCCGAGCCGGCGCCAGACGGAGCCAAGTTCGAGGCCGATGACGCCGCCGCCGATGACGATGAGGTGCCGGGGCACCTCGTGCAGCTTGAGCGCGCCGACGTTCGAGACGATGCGCTCCTCGTCGAACTTCAGGAACGGCAGTTCGACGGGGACGGAGCCGGTGGCGAGGATGACATGCCTGGGCGTGTAGGTGGTCACGGTGCCGTCGTCGCCCTTCACCTCCACGACGTTGCCGGCCTTGAGCGTGCCGAAGCCCCTGGCCCAGGTGACCTTGTTCTTCTTGAAGAGGAACTCCACGCCCTTCGTGTTCTGGCTCACCACGTCGTCCTTGCGCTTCATCATCCGTTCGAGGTCGAACGTGACGCCCTCGTAGTGGATGCCGTGTTCCGCGGCGTGGAGGCGGGCGAACTCGAGATGCTCGGACGAGCTGAGGAGCGCCTTGGACGGGATGCACCCGACGTTTACGCAGGTGCCTCCGAGGGTGCGGTCCATCTCGACGCAGACGGTCGAGAAGCCAAGCTGGGCGGCGCGGATCGAGGCGACGTAGCCGCCGGGGCCGCCGCCGATGACGAGTACGTCAGGGGAAAATTGGTCGGTCACTGGTGTCGGAATTGAAGTCACTCAAATCTACGCTATCCGCGCGGCGATGCCGATGACACCCGGAGGGCCGTGCCGCACGCGCCGGCGTCCGGGGGGCTGGCGATCGTGGCGCACGTCGCCCAGAGTGAGGGCGACCATTTCGCGAGCCCTATCCATGCCTGCTCCGCTGCCCGCCAACGAAGCCGCCCGCCTGGCGGCGCTTCGCCGCTACGAGATCCTGGACACCGCGCCGGAGCAGGCCTTCAACGACCTCTCGCTGCTCGCGACGTTCATCACGGGCAGCCCCATCGCCACCTTCACGCTGATCGATGAAGAACGGCAGTGGTTTAAGTCGCAGGTGGGGCTGGTCGACTCCGAAACGGAGCGCGATGTGGCGTTCTGCGCGTACACGATTCTCGGCGACGACGTGATGGTGGTTCCCGACGCCACGCGCGACGCCCGGTTCGCGGACAACCGTCTCGTGCTCGGCGACCCCGGCATCCGCTTCTACGCCGGGGCGCCCGTGCGCAGCCGCGAGGGACTGAACATCGGCTCGGTTTGCGTCATCGACCGGCAGCCGCGCCTGGCGCTGCTCGAGCACCAGCGCCTCGCACTCGAGGCGATTGCGCGCCAGGCGTCAGCGCTGCTGGAACTGCGCCGCACGGCGGCGGAACTGGCCGGCGTGCTGCGCGACGTGCGACTGCTGAGCGCCCTGCTCCCGATCTGCTCCCACTGCCGCCGATACCGCGAAGGCGCCGACCACTGGATGACCGCGGACGAGAAGCTGGCCTCCGCGGGGACGCAGCTCACCCACGGACTCTGCCCCGACTGCCTTCGCGAGCATTATCCGGATATTGCGGACACGATCGAACCCTGACGGTAGCCGGGGGGGGACCTGTGCAAAGGGCCGCGCAGTGCGCGGCCCTTCGCGTGATGTTCCGGAAGGCTAATCGATCAGCATCGTGGCCGGATCTTCCAGCAGTTCCTTCATCCGGACAAGGAAGAGCACCGCCTGCTGGCCGTCGATGATGCGATGGTCGTAGGAGAGCGCCACGTACATCATCGGACGGATCACGACCTGCCCGTTCACCGCCACCGGGCGGTCCTGCGTCTTGTGCAGGCCGAGGATCGCCACCTGCGGGAAGTTGATGATCGGCGTCGAGATGAGCGACCCGAAAACACCGCCGTTGGTGATCGTGAACGATCCGCCGGTCAGGTCTTCCATGGTCAGCTTGCCGTCGCGGGCCTTCTTGGCGAGCGCCGCGATATCGCGCTGGATGTCGAGCAGGGACTTGCGGTCGGCATCCTTGACGTTGGGCACGACGAGCCCCGCCTCGCTGGCCACCGCGATGCCGAGGTTCACGTAGTGCTTGAACAGGATTTCGTCGCCATCCACCTGCGCATTCACCGTCGGGAACGCCTTCAGCGCCAGGCAGGTGGCCTTCGCGAAGAAGGGCATGAAACTCAGCTTGACGCCGTGCTCCTTCTCCACCTTCTCCTTCATCCGCTCGCGGAGCGCCGAGATGGCGCTCATGTCGATCTCGTTGAAGGTGGTCAGGTGCGCGGTCGCGTGCTGCGCCTGCAGCAGGTTCTCGGCGATGCGCTTGCGCCGCGTCGTCATCTTCTCGCGGGTTTCGCGCGCGGTGCCCACACCGGCCGATGGCGGACGTCCGATCGGCGATGCGGCGGGAGCCGGGGTCAACGCAGTGGGAGCGGGTGTCGACGCAGCGTGACCTGGAGTCGGCGCGGCGGTCGACGCCGCAGCGACTGGCGCTGGGACCGCGGGCATCGGACGCGCCGGCGTCGGCGAGCTCATTGCGGCAATCACGTCGGGCTTGCTGACCACACCGCCGCGACCCGTGCCGGGAACCGCGCCGAGATCCACGCCGGTTTCGGCGGCAAGCCGTGCGGCGCTTGGCGCGGCGCGCACGGCCAGCGCCGGTGTGCTCGGCGCGGCCATTGGTGCCGGCGCGGCTGCGGGTGACGTTGGTTGGGCTACGGCGGGCGCTGCGCCTGCTGTTCCGCCCTCCTGAATCTCACCCAGCACGTCGTCGACTTTCACCACGTCGCCTTCGAGCTTCACGCGACGACCCACGACACCCGCCTGCGCGGCCGGCACTTCGACGGTGATCTTGTCCGTTTCGAGCTCGACGAGCGTATCCCCGAGGTTCACGGCCTCGCCTTCGCGCTTGAGCCAGCGCGAGATCGTGGCTTCGGTGATGGATTCGCCGAGGGGAGGAACGCGGATTTGCATGGGAGGGACAGACGGGAGACGGGAGACGGAAGACGGGAGACCGGGCGGTAATGGGACCGGCATTCGGCTGAGCGCCGACACCATCGACGCAAGCTAATATATTCGACCGGTCGAGTGATGCGCTCCACGCGACGGACCGCGGCCAGCCGAAGGTGGCCCTCGCGTCTTCCGTCTCCCGTCTCCCGTCTCCCGTCTGCCCCTATTGCGCGCCCTCACCATCTCCGCCACCGGCTCGCTTGACCACGTCGAGTTCCGAACCGACATCGCCCCGCCGGCACTAACCGGGCCGGGGTTGGTCCGACTGCGGATGCAGGCCGCGCCGCTGAACCACCTCGATCTATGGACCATACGCGGCCTGCCAAGCATGAAGATCGTCGGGCCGTGGGTGATCGGCGCCGACGGCTGGGGCGTGGTGGCCGAGGCATCGGACGACGTGACGTCGGTCCGGCCCGGCGACCGCGTGGTGGTGAATCCGGGACTTTCGTGCCGCAAGTGCGAATACTGCGACGCGGGCGATCAGCCGCTTTGCGTGAAGTTCCGGGTGCTTGGCGAGCATGTTCCCGGCACCTTCGCCGACGAGCTCGTCGTGCCGGCGGCCAACGTGCGGGCGATTCCCCCGAGCGTCTCCGACCGCGATGCCTCCGCGTTCGGACTTGCCGCGATGACGGCCTGGCGCATGCTCGTCACGCGGGCGCAGGTGAAGGCCGGGGACGACGTGCTCATCTGGGGCATCGGCGGCGGCGTGGCGCAGGCGGCGCTGCTGATCGCCAAGGCGCGGGGAGCGCGCGTCTGGGTGACATCCGGATCGGACGCGAAACTCGAGCGGGCGCGCGCGATGGGGGCCGATGAAATCATCAATCACACGGGACTCGACGTTGGCCGTGAGATCCGCGCCCGCACCGGCAAGCGCGGCATGAACGTGGTCGTGGACAGCGTTGGGAGCGCCACCTGGGAGCAGTCGCTGGGTGCGCTGGGTCGCGCCGGCCGCCTCGTCACGTGCGGCGGCACCTCAGGACACCAGCTGCAGACCGACGTCCGGCGCCTCTTCTGGAATCAGTGGACCATCATGGGCTCGACGATGGGGAGCGACGCGGACTTCGATGCCGTCGTCGGCGAACTCGTGGCCGGGCGGCTCTCCCTCCCCGTGGACTCGACGTTCCCGCTGGAGCGGGGTCGCAAGGCGCTGGAGCACCTGCAGGCCGGCGCGCAGTTCGGGAAGGTCGTGCTGCAGATCGGCGCATGATGGCGCCAGGGCGCGAGCGCGCGCAGTACACCAACGAGGAGCAGCGCAGACTGCGCGACGCATTCACGGCGGGCGAGGCCGTGCACTGTCCCCGATGCGGTACGGCGATGACGTCGCGCGCGATCGGCGGAGGAAGCTTCGGGCTGGGCTATGCCCGCCGTCGCGAGTGGCTGATGTGCCCCACCTGCCGACGGTCGGTGATGTTCGACGTGAAGCGAGGCACGAGAAACTGAGTTAGAAGCCTGGCCTCGATCCGGGCTCGTCTGGCCTCCATCCGACCTCGTCCTTGCACGCCGGCACACGAAACGTCGCGCCGTCCTGAGCCGTCTTTAGAACGACTCCCCAACGCCGACGCATGCGCCGAATCCTCCTCAGCACCGCCCTCCTCTTCGCGATTCCGCTCTTCGCGCAGGATCCGCCAGGCCTCCCGAAGCCCCGTCCCGATCTGCGGGACACCACGCGACGCATCCCGGAGGCGCCTCGCCGGGTCCCATCGCGACGGCCGGTCGCCGACACCGGAGTATCCGCGGTCGTGCGGTTGACGAGCACGCCCTTTGTCCGCAATCAGACGCTGCTCGGGGTTGTGTTGTACGGCCCGGCGTTTGCCGCGACCGTGACGGACCGACCAGTCCCCGCCGCGGCCGCATACCTGGTGATGGCGGGGGGCAGCTTCTTTGCCGCCGCTGAACTGTCGCGCGACCTGAGCATCACGCCCGCGATGGAGTACCTCGCCACGCGCGCCCCGATCCTGGGCGCCGCCGCGGGCGGTGCCGCGCAGTACGCCATGACGGGCAAGAAGGACTACGCCGCGGGGATGTTCTTCGGATCGCTCCTCGGCACGACTGGCGCGCTCACCCTGGGGCGGCGACTGTCCACCGGCGCGGCGCAGGCTGCGGTCTTTGGGGCCGAGATGACGTCTGCGCTGGCCATCGGGACGATGTACGCGTTCGACAAGGACTACACCAACGAACGGGCGCGGGCGGCGGTCGGCGCCGGCGCGGTCGTCGCCGGGATGCAACTGGGTGCGATGTACGGCACGTACGCGCGGTACAACGTGACGGCGGGCGACATCCGCGCGCTGTGGACCACGTCGCTGATCGGCGCGACCGCCGGCGGCGCGTTCGTGGCGAACGGCCATCCAGGACACAAGACGAGCACGCTCGCCCTGCTTGGCGGCGCAACCGCCGGACTGGTGGCGGGCGACCGCCTGCTCGTGCGGCGCATCGACCATACGAGCAGCCAGGGGACCCTGGTGGGCGCGGCCGCTGTGGCCGGCGCACTGATGGGCGGCGGCGTGGCGGTGCTGGTCGGATCGAGCGACCGGTTCAATGCCACGACCGCGGCGCTCGGGGCGGCCGGGGCCGCGGGCGGGGTGTGGATGGTCGAGCGATGGATGGGGTCGCGCCCCGATGCCGGACGCCGGGTGAGCCAGCGGCTCACGGTGACGCCGGGGGCGCTGGCGCTGGCCGGGGCCGGCGTGCCGGGAACCCATTCGCTCGTCCGCTTCACGTTCTAGTAGATTACAGAGACCCTCTACGAGTCTCTCGTCGTGAATTTTCTCGACCGTCTGAAGGAAAGCTTCGCCGCGTTCTGGGAATACATCCCGGCCCTGTTCGGCGCGGCAGTCGTCCTCCTCGCTGGCTACCTGCTGGCCAAGCTGGTGCAGAAGGCCTCGGCGCGGCTGCTGCGCCGCCTGCACCTGAACGATGTTCTGCGCAAGGGCGGCGTGGTGCCGCTCGACCGGGTTGGCGCGCACCTGAACCCGACGCTGGCCATCGCGAACCTGCTCTTCTGGCTCGTGATGTTCAGCGCGCTGCTGCTGGCCGCGAATGCGCTGGGGCTCGACTCGCTCGCCGCGCTCTTCGGCGAGCTGGTGGGCTACGTGCCGAGCGTGGTGGCCGCCGTGGTCATCATCATCGTCGGCATCGTGCTGGGCGATTTCGTGGGCGGGCTGATCGGGGCCAGCACGATCTCGCTGCACGGCGGGCCGACCCTGGCGCGCGTCGGCAAGGGCGGTGTGGTGCTGCTCGCGGTCTTCATGGCGCTGCAGGAGCTCGGGGTCGCCACGGAGATCGTGACGACGGCCTTCGCCATCATCTTCGGCGCCATCGCCCTCGCGCTGGCGCTCTCGTTCGGGCTGGGCAACCGGGACCTGGCCGGCGAGGTCACGCGCGAGTGGTACGAGCGCTACAAGGCCGAGCGCGAGGCCATCGACCGCGAGGTGGCGGAGGAGGAGGCCGACGTCCTCTCCGACACCTCGGCGCATCAGACGCCGGCGCCGCCGGCCCCGGGCGCCGGGGCATAGCGCGTGCTGGTCGCGCTGGTCCTCGCGGCGTCACTGGCGACGCCGCCCGGGCAGGACAGTCTGGCGTCGGTCCGGAAGGCCGATTCGCTGCGCGTCGCCATCCTCTCGGCGGCGCGCTTCGTGCACCTCGACACGACGCGATGCAATCAGGGCGTGTTGCGCACGTTCCCGGATTCCGTCGGTGCCGCGGAGGGCGCGCCGGCCGCGGAACTCGTGGCGCGCCTCGAGCGCCTCATCATCGCCGAGGGAGTCGAGGAGCCGGTCGACACCCCCCGCGGACACGCGTTGCTGCGCGGGGTGGTGGGGTGGGAGACCGGAACGGCGCGACCCCAGTGGGACGTGCCGGACGGCACGCCGACGTACGCGGCGATTGCGGCCGGCCTCTCAGGCGAGTTCTGGAATCCCGACGCGAAGCGGTGCGAGCCCTTCGTGCCGCAGGAGCCGCAGTACGTCCTGCTCCCCCCGCTCACCGGTTTCACGATGCCGCGGCCGCCGAAGACCGCGCTGACAATCGGGTTCGGCGAACCGGGGCGGTTTGAGTTGCGCGACAGGTTCTACGCCTCGCACCGCGGCGACAGCACGGCGGTGCTGACGTACACGCAGGTGATTGCGACGGTCCTGTGGCGCGACTACGCCCTCGTGGCGGTAAATCGACCAGCCGAACAGCTGGGTGCGCTGGCGTTGCGGCGCGGTGCGGGGGGCGCGACGTACCTGTTCCACCTCGTCGCCGCTGAGTGGCGGCTCATGGCCATCGTGCGCACCTGGACCTGATCGAGACGCGGTGCCCCTGGCCTTCGCCGTGTGCCGACGGGCGACGGCGCGAATAGACGGCGGGCCAGTTGGCTCGCCGTTCGCCGTTCGTGGAACCAGGCAAACGAAGCGATCCTCCGAGGCCGGTGCGCCTCTTGGTCGAGCACGAAAATCGCCAACTTGTAAGTAGTTGATTGACAATCATTTACGCGGTCAATTTACTGTTGCTTTTCTGGCGACGTTTCGGTAAATTTTCCGGATCGATTGCTGGCCTTTTTCCACCCCCCTGGCACGGCACATGACCGCACCGAATAACCGCGAGCGGATCCTGCCCCGGCTCATTGACGAGGAGATCCGGGAATCGTTCATCAACTACTCGATGAGCGTGATCGTCTCGCGCGCATTGCCCGACGTGCGCGACGGCCTCAAGCCCGTGCATCGGCGCGTGCTGTACGCGATGAACGAACTGGGCCTCGTCCCCGGACGCGCCTACAAGAAGTCGGCGACGGTCGTCGGCGACGTGCTCGGCAAGTATCACCCGCACGGTGACCAGTCGGTCTACGACGCACTGGTGCGCATGGTGCAGGACTTCTCGCTGCGCTATCCGCTGGTGGACGGCCAGGGCAACTTCGGCTCCGTCGACGGCGACCCGGCGGCGGCGTACCGGTACACCGAGGCGCGCCTCACGCGCATCGCGGTGGAGATGCTGGCGGACATCGACAAGAACACCGTCGCCTTCGCGCCGAATTTCGACGACCGGCTCGAGGAGCCGACCGTCCTGCCGTCCGGCATTCCCAACCTGATCGTCAACGGCTCGGCGGGCATCGCCGTCGGCATGGCGACCAACATCCCGCCGCACAACCTGCGCGAGACGGTCGCCGCGCTGCAGCAGCTGATCGACCATCCGGAGACGGACGCCGCGACGCTGCGCCAGCTCATCAAGGGACCCGACTTCCCGACGGGCGCGTTCATCTACGGGCGCGAGGGCATCAAGGAGTACATCGAGACGGGCCGCGGCAAGATCATCATGCGGGCGCGCGCGGTGATCGAGGAGAAGGAGAGCAGCAGCAAGCAGCAGATCGTCGTCACCGAGCTGCCGTACCAGGTGAACAAGGCGCGGCTCGTCGAGAACATCGCCGAACTGGTGCGCGACAAGAAGATCGAGGGGATCAGCGACCTGCGCGACGAGTCGGATCGCGACGGCCTGCGGGTGGTCATCGAGCTCAAGCGCGACGCCATCCCGCGCGTGGTGCTGAACCAGCTGTTCAAGCACACCGCGATGCAGGCGACGTTCGGCGTCATCATGCTCGCGCTCGTGCCGGATCCGCTGACCAAGCGCCTGGTGCCGCGCGTGATGGGGATGCGCGAGGCGCTGCTGCACTACATCCACCACCGCCACGACGTCATCGTCCGGCGCACGCAGTTCGACCTCGACAAGGCGCGCGACCGGGCGCACATCCTCGAAGGGCTCAAGATCGCCGTCGACAACATCGACGCGGTCATCAAGGTCATTCGCGCCGCCGCCGACACCGAGACGGCGTCGCAGCAGCTGCAGGCGAAGTTCAAGCTCTCCGAGAAGCAGGCCGAGGCGATCCTCAACATGCGCCTCGCCAAGCTCACGGGCCTGGAGCGCGAGAAGCTGGAGGAGGAGCTCAAGGAAGTGCGTGCGATCATCAAGGATCTCACCGCGCTCCTCGAGAGCAAGCCGGCGCGCATGGCGCTGATGAAGGAGGAGCTCGCCAAGGTCGCCGAGACGTACGGCGACGAGCGCCGCACGGCGATCATCGCCGACGAGGGCGAGTTCTCCATCGAGGACCTCATCGCCAACGAGGAAGTCCTCGTCACGATCTCGCACGCCGGGTACGTGAAGCGCACGTCCATCGCCACGTATCGCAAGCAGAAGCGCGGCGGGCAGGGGCTCAAGGGGACGGAGCTCAAGACCGACGACTTCGTCGAGCACTTCTTCACCGCCAAGACGCACGACTACCTGCTCGTCTTCACCGACGACGGGCGCTGCTTCTGGCTGAAGGTGCACGAGATCCCCGAGGGCGGCCGCGCCGCGAAGGGGAAGCCCATGGTCAACCTGATCAACGTGTCGCCCGACACGCAGGTCTCGGCCGTGGTGCAGGTCAAGAAGTTCAGCGACGACGAATTCCTGCTCTTCTGCACGAAGGACGGGACCGTCAAGAAGACGGCGCTGAGCGAGTACTCGAACGTGCGCAGCACCGGCATCAAGGCGATCAAGATCGACGAGGGCGACCAGCTCATCGACGTGCAGATCACCAGCGGCACCAACGACGTGGTGCTGGTGGCCCGGCACGGGCTGAGCATCCGCTTCCACGAGCAGGACGTGCGCGCGATGGGGCGCGACACGACCGGCGTGAAGGGGATCGCGCTGGGCGCGGGCGACCAGGTGGTCGGCATGGTGGTCGTGAAGCGCGAGGCGTCGCTGCTGGTGGTCACCGAGCACGGCCTCGGCAAGCTCACGAACATCGACGAGTACCGCGTGCAGGGACGCGGCGGCAAGGGCATCCTCACCGTCAAGCGCACCGAGCGCACCGGCGACGTGGTGGGGCTCCTCGAGGTGCTCCCCGAGGACGAGATGATGCTCATCACCCGTGGCGGCCAGACGCTGCGCTGCTCGGTCAAGGACATTCGGGCCACGGGACGCGTGGCGCAGGGCGTCCAGCTCAAGAAGCTCGACATGGGTGACGTCGTGGCCGCCGTCGCGCGCCTCGTGGCCGAGGACAAGGATGTCGAGGGTGCGAGCGACGAAGAGGGATCGTCGGAACCGCAGATGGAGCTGACGGAAGGAAGCGAGGAGTAGGCCGTCCGGCGACCCGACCGACGCAAAGGGCGCCCGATCTGGGCGCCCTTTTGTCGCAGGCGGCCGCCGGACCGGCGGGCGCTAGCGGCCGGGAGTCGGCGCGGCGCGAACCGTGACGACGGTCTGGCCGGTGTGGCCGTCCACCGTGACGGTGACGAACGCCTGCCCCGGACTCACGGCGCTCACCATGCCGTTGGCGTCCACCGTCGCGATCTCCGGAGCGCTGGACTTCCAGAGGAGCGAATTGGGAATGAAGGCGCTGTTGTTGGTGAGGCGCGGCGTGAACATCAACTGCATCGTCTCGCCGACGGCCAGGTCGACCGAGACATAGCGCATCGTCACGCCGGTGATGGCGTTGATGGGCGGGGCCGCGCCGAGCGTGGGCTCGCCCGTCGTGTCGACGGGCGTATCGAGGCAGGCGGTCAGCAACAGGGCGGCGAGGGCGGTGGCGAAACGCATGGAATGGAAGTTCCGCCCTCCAATATGCATCGCGAGTCCGGTGAATCCAGAGGGCGGGCGGGCGTCCAAGGTGGCGCGGTGCCGGAAAGCGGCATACTATGCTCCACAAATGCCTGGGATGAACCGGTCCGTCGTGATTCTCTGTGATCACGTCGCCATGAAGGTCCGGCTGCGTGACGCGATGACGCCTTACGCTCGCGTCGAGTGCGTCGTCACCGAGCATGACCTGCTCCAGCGCATTGCGCGTCCGGTGCGCCTGATCGTCATCCACGGCGTTCCGCCCTTTGCCGACGCACGCTTGCCGGCCCGCCTGCGCCACGCGCTGCGCGATGCCGCGGTTCCCATCGTGGTGGTGACGCACTCGCGCGAACCGGCCTGGCAGCTGGGGCGCGCCCTCATCGCCTCGGGCCAGGTCGAAGACATCATCTACACCGACACGGAGCGTCCGGACGCGCTGCTGGCGGCGTGGAGCCTGGACAGCGACCGCTGCCGCCAGAAGGTGGAGGCGCTGCGGCTCGCGCATCAGAGCGCGCCGGAGAACGTGCACGCATTCCTTGAGGAACTGCTGCTCACCGACACGGCCGACCTGTCGGTCAGCGCGTGGGCGGCCAAGAAGCCGGAAGGGTCGCGCTTTGCGCTGCACCGGGAACTGTCCAAGATCGGCGTTTCGCCCTCCACGCTGGTGGACGTGGCGCGCGTGCTGAATGTCGTCACGCGCGTCCTGGTGCGCGGGGGGACGCGGCTCAAGGGGCGGTTCGCCGCGCTGCCTGACGTACGGGCCGCCCGGCGACTGCTGGCGAGGACGCTCGGCATGTCACCGAGCGACGTCACGCATCTGGCCCGCGAGCAGGGACCGGACGCGGTGCGCGACCGCACACGGAAGGCGGTCTCACGGATGCTCCGCCCCAACGACGAGCGCCCGGAGGGGGACGCCGGAGCGAACGCGAAGAAGTAGGCGGGGTTCCCGGGCCGGCACCGGGCTTCCCGCGCGCGAGCCGTCAATTCGTGACGTTGCGGAACCCATTGCGCCAGCGCAGATTAGTCGCGATCCATCGCGTATTCCGCACTCTCTTGCGGCACCCTCTCCATTTATAGTTGGAGATCAGTTCATATGGCGCTTGATCCCCGCGAGTCGAACCACACGCGAGGCGGCAGTTCATCCGGCATGGCGCGAGGCGTAGCTCGCACCGTCCTCGCGGTAATTGCCCTCCTCGGAATGACGGCCGCGCTCAGCGCGCAAGGCGGCGAGAAGAGCCCGGTCGCCGAATCGGTGAAGGCCGACCTCACACGCCTCGCCGACCTCGAGCGCAGCTGGTTCGAGAAGAACCGCACGTTCACGACCGACTTGCGGGCGCTGGCCTTCACGCCGTCGAGCGGCGCGAGCATCACCATGGCCTACGCATCGGCCCGCTCCTGGGCGGCCAATGCGACGCACCCGAGCCTGCAGCCGACGACCTGCTTCATCGTGGTCTCGCAGCCGGGCGGGGGCGGATCGGCCGACCGGCCCTTCTGTTCGGAAGCGGCGGGTGGTCAGGTAGCAGCGACGCCGGCGCGACAGCAGTTGGCGGCCCCGGCGGCGCGTCAGGAAGCCCGTCCAACGCCTCCGGCGCCACAGGCGGCGGCCCCACAGGCGACCACCGCGAAGCCGGTGGCACCGCCGCGCCGCGCCGCCCGTCGTGCGGTGGCGCCGACGGCCGCTGCGGTGCCGACGACGGTGGTTGAACTGCCGGCCCGCGCGCCCTCGAGCGGCGCGGCGCTGGCCGCGACCCGCGCCGCGGGTGGCGTGGCCGACGCGGGCGTGACGGAGGCGGTGACGCCGGCCCAGTTCACCGAGCGCCTGAACGCGATCGTTGCGGCAGCGCTCGACATGACCAATGCGAAGATGCCGGAGGTTGCCCGGGATCCGTACGAAAGTTCGGCCGAACATCAGGCGCGCGTGGCGCAGGCGTACGCGGTGTTCCAGCGCCGCGAAGCCGAGTTCTATGCGCGCAGCACGCGCACCTACCTGGTCTCGATTCCGGTGAAGGCGGTGAAGTACGACGCCGATCGCGAGGTCGTCGAGTTTGCCGTGGATCCGATTGCGTTGCCGACGGCGCGTTCGTTCGCGGCGGCCGACGGCGCGCGCCTGAGCGTCGCGTGCTACACGCGTCCGTATTTCTGGTGCAGCCCGGAGGCCGGGATGTCGTACGACGGCACGGACCTCTGGCGCATCCCGCGGGCGACCGCCCGGACAGTGGACGTGCTGAACGCTCCGCTGACGCTGATGGCCCGGTTCGTGGTTGGGCGCCGCGACGATGCGCGTTCCCCGTCGGTCTCGCTGATTTCGATGGAGTTGCAGGCCAAGGGTACCGCCGTTTCGCGCTGGGACTCCGCCGCGCGCTGAGACGGCGCGCCAGGGAGCACACTATGGACAGCAGTTCATGACCGCCGAGCCGATGCTCGTCGGGATTGACGACGTCCGCCGCGCCGCCGCCGTGCTGCGCGGCGTCGCCGTTCGCACCCCGTTGCTGCGCTCCGAGGCGCTGGCCGCGGCCTGCGGCGTGCCGGTCTGGCTGAAACCCGAGCAGCTGCAGCGCGGCGGCGCGTTCAAGTTCCGCGGTGCCTACACCTATCTCGCTTCGCTCGGGGCACAGGAACGGGCACGGGGGGTGGTGACCGGTTCCAGCGGCAACCACGGGCAGGCCGTGGCGCTCGCCGCGAAGATGTTCGGCGTGCCGGCGACCATCGTGATGCCCACCACGGCGCCGCGCGCCAAGCGCGCGGGCGCCGAGCGGCTGGGCGCCCGCTGCTTCTACGTCGGGACGACGACCGCCGAGCGTCTGGCCCGGGCGGAGGAACTGCAGGCCGCCGAAGGGCTCACGTTCGTGCCGCCGTTTGACGACCTCACCATCATCGCCGGCCAGGGGACCATCGGCCTGGAGATCGCGGAGGATCTGCCGGCGGTGGGAACGGTGATCGTGCAGGTGGGGGGCGGCGGACTCTCGGCCGGCGTCGCGATTGCCATCAAGGCGCTCGCGCCGGGCGCGCACGTGATCGGCGTCGAGCCGGAAGGATCGCCCAAGCTCACGAAGGCGCGCGAGGCGGGTCATCCGGTGACGATCCCCGCCAACCCGACGGGGCTCGCCGACGGATTGCTCGCGGTGAAGATCGGCGTGCGGAATTTCGCGCACCTGAACGCGGCGCTCGATGCGGTGGTGACGGTGCCGGATGCGCTGCTCGTCGACGCCATGCGTTTCCTGCTGGACCGTCACAAGCTCGTGACCGAGCCGAGCGGGGCAATCACGGTCGCGGCACTGCAGGCGGGGCTGCTGAAACCCCGTGGCGACACCGTCTGCATCCTGAGCGGCGGCAATATCGAGTGGGACGGTTTGCAGGAGCTGCTGGGCGATGAATAGTGAGGCGCGCGTCCTCGTGGTGGACGATGACGAGGGCGTGCGCCGCTCGCTGGCGACCGCGTTGGGTGACGTGGGCTGCGTGGTGCGCGAGGCCACGGATGCGGCGTCCATGCGCCTGCTCCTCACGGAATGGGAGCCGACGCTGCTGCTCCTCGACGCCTCGCTCCCCGATGGCGAGGGGACGCAGTTGCTGCAGGAACTGAAGGCGGGCAACGGGACGCGCGAACTGCCGGTGATCCTGCTGGCCTCGCGGCTCCCGGACGAACTCACCGAGCTGGCGCTCGGGCTTGGCGCGGCCGACGTGCTCCGCAAGCCGTTCCGTCCGCGTGAACTGGTGGCGCGGGTGCAGGCGCAGCTGCGGCTCCATGCGCTGCTGCGCACCACGCAGGCGGCGCTGCTGTCGGCCGAGGACGAACTCAACCGCGTGCGCGAGGATTCGGAAAACCGGCGCAAGCTGGTGGACATCCTGCACGAGGTGACCGGCGACCTCTCGTCGGACGAGATCTATCACATCCTCGCGCGGCGCGTGGCGCGCGCGCTTTCGCTGTCGCGCTGCTCGGTGATCCTGGCGCGGCCGGGCGACAAGGTGGGCGTGGTGGCCACGGCGTTCGACAACCCGGCCATCCGCAACTGGGAGATCAACCTCGACGCGTATCCGGAAATCCGGGCGGCGCTGGAGCACGGACATCCGGTGCTGGTGGAAGACCTCCACACCAGCCCGCTGTACGAGGACCTGCGCCGGGAATGGGCGGCCAACGGCACGCAGGTGCCGATCCGCAGCGTCATCGCCCTCCCCTTCACGCTGGGCAAGGTGCAGGCCGGCGTCTTCTTCCTGCGCCGGATGGTCAACGAGCCGCCGCTGACCAACGAGGACGTCGAGTTCGCGGACTCCGTCATCAAGGCGGCGGTGGCGGCCATCCACCGCGCGCAGGTGATCGAGACGACGAAGGCGGACAATGCGCGGCTCGAGGTGCTGGCCCACACCGATCCGCTGACGCAGGTGCTCAACCGGCGCGCGCTGACGGTGCGTCTCGCGTCCGAGCTGGAGCGAGCCCGCCGGTACGATTCCGTGCTGACGCTGCTGATGGTCGATCTCGACCACTTCAAGAACGTGAACGACACGTACGGCCACCTGGTGGGCGACGAGGTGCTGCGCGAGGTCGCGACGCTGCTGCAGAACGAGGTCCGCAGCGTGGACGTGGTGGCCCGGTACGGCGGCGAGGAATTCGTCGTCGTGCTGCCCGAGACGTCGCTGGTGGGCGCCACGACCTTTGCCGAGCGCATTCGGGAGCACGTCGCGGCCACCCCGTTCGCCGGTTCGCTCGTCGAACCACTGCACCTGACCGCCAGCATCGGGGTCAGTTCGTATCCGTCGGCGACGATCACCACCGTGGACGACCTCTTTGCCCGGGCCGACGAGGCGCTGTATCGCGCCAAGGCGGACGGGCGCAACCGGGTTTGCCTATGAGCATGCGCTGTCCGTCCTGCGGCACTCAGTACGGCGATGACGCGAAGTTCTGCACCCGTGACGGCACGCGGCTGCAGCCCGTGGCCGCCGCGGCCGCGCCCGCACCGCCGGTCGGATCGGCCGGCACGTCGGCGTCGAACACCACGCCGCGCGCGATGACGCCGCCGGTGGGGGTGCAGAAGCAGTTCAACCCGGCCGCGCTGGCGGGCCAGGTGCTCGAGGGGCGCTACAACATCATCAAGAAGCTCGGCGAGGGCGGGATGTCGTATGTCTACCTCGGCGAGGACATGTCGACCAAGGAGCAGTTCGCCATCAAGGTGCTGTCGCCCTCGCTCGTGAAGGATGGCAACGCGATGGCGCGGCTGCGGCGCGAGGCGGCGTTGGGGATGCGGCTCGAGCATCCGAACGTCTGCCACATCGTGCGGCTGGGCGAGACCGAGGACGGCGTGGTCTACGTGGTGATGCCGTTCGTGCAGGGCGAGATCCTGAGCGACCGCAACAACCGCCGGGGACAGCTCCCGCTGGAGGAAGTGGTGCCGTTCGTCCAGCAGATCGCGGCCGGACTGCAGGTGGCGCATGAACTGAAGATCATTCACCGCGACCTGAAGCCCGAGAACATCATGATCACCAAGAACGCGGACGGCACCGAGCGGGCGGTGGTGATGGACTTTGGGCTGGCGAAGGAGCGCAAGGCGGGCGGCGAGCTGGAGAAACTCACGGCGACCGGGATCATCCTGGGAACCCCCGAGTTCATGAGTCCCGAGCAGCTGCGCGGCAAGCCGCTGGACCCGCGCACCGACGTCTACTCGCTCTCGCTGATGACGTACGAGATGCTGACGGGGAAGCTGCCGTTCGAGGGAAAGAACCAGCAGGAGATGATGATTGCGCGGTTGCGCAACGAGCCCATTTCCATTCGCACGCGGCGCGCCGACATCCCCGAGGCGGTGGACAAGGTGCTGTACAAGGGAATGGCGCGAAACGCCGACGACCGGTATCCGACGACAGTGGAATTCGCCAATGAACTGACGGCCGC
This sequence comes from Gemmatimonadaceae bacterium, assembly GCA_036504815.1. NCBI lineage: Bacteria > Pseudomonadati > Gemmatimonadota > Gemmatimonadia > Gemmatimonadales > Gemmatimonadaceae > Gemmatimonadaceae bacterium. The sequence goes on from DASXUN010000030.1 coordinate 143,056, forward strand.
CGTCGGCGGCAGCGGGGGGCTGCTGGGCAAGCTGTTCGGGCGATAACGGTCTCGCCGCGACCGATGCGGGGCGCGACGATGCGTGAGTACACCCAGGCGGTGAGGAAGGGCGCGATGAACGTGACGGGACGACATTTCGTTCGCGCGTTCCTCGCGCCCTCTGTTGTTACCGCGGCGTTGTGGGGCGCGACGACCGCCGCCGCGCAGCAGGCGACCGGCATGGCCCCGCCCTCCGCGCTGGAGCCGCGCGTGGAGCATTACGAGTTCGCGCTCGACCTGCCGGCGCAGGGCAAGCACATTGTCGGTGGCGCGCGGCTGACCTTCGCCGCGCCGCTGGGCGCGGACACCGTGCGCCTCGACCTGGACGGCGCAATGCGCGTTTCCAGCGCCTGGGTGGGATGCGCGGACGACCGGCGTGCCGCGGCCTTCGCGCATGCGGGGGCGCTGCTGAAGGTGGCCGTGCCCTCCGGCGCCGCTGAGGCGCGCTGTCTTGCCCTCGTGTACGACGGCGAGCCCGCCGACGGCCTGATCATCACCACGGATTCTGCCGGCCGCTGGGCGGCGTTCGGCGACAACTTCCCCAACCGCGCGCGCTTCTGGCTGCCCACGCAGGACCATCCGTCGCGCAAGGCCAGCGTGACGTTCATCGTCACGGCACCCGCGGGACGATCGGTCGTGGCGAACGGTGCCCTCGTGAGCGCCGTGACGAATCCGGATTCCCGGGTGACCACGACGTGGCGCACGACGCGGCCGATTCCGACCTACGGCATGGTCATCGCGGCGGCGCCGCTGACGGCGTTCAGCCTTGGCGAGACCGCGTGCGGCTTCGCCGAGGACGGCGGGTGCGTGCCCCAGATGGCCTGGACGGCCCCGGAGCAGGCGGTCTGGATGCCCGGCCACTTCGAGAGCGCCGGCCGCATCGTGGAGTTCTACGCGCGGACGATCGGCGCATATCCCTACGAAAAGCTCGGACACCTGCAGACGACGACGCGCTACGGCGGGATGGAAAATCCCTCCGCGATCTTCTATTACGACCGTGGATTCCGTCGGCGCGATGGCATCGCCGAGGATCTGATTGCGCACGAGACCGCGCACCAGTGGTTTGGCAACGCGGTCACCGAACGGGAGTGGGCGCATATCTGGCTGAGCGAGGGGTTTGCCACCTTCTTCGCGGCGCTCTGGGCGCAGCACGCGCACGGGGACAGCGCGTACATGGCGGAGATGGCCAGCATGCGCAGCGCCGTGCTGCGTGCCGAGGTCGTGACGCGCCGGTCGGTGATCGACAGCGTGGAAACGGATCCCAACCGCCTGCTCAACGAGAACTCGTACCCGAAGGGCGGTTTCGTGCTGCGGATGCTGCGCGATGAAGTGGGGGACAGCGCGTTTTTCGCTGGCCTGCGTCGCTACTACACCGCGCACCATCATGGCAACGCGCTGACGGCAGACCTGCAGGCGGCCATCGAAGCCTCGGCGGGGCGCTCGCTCGGCTGGTTCTTCGATCAGTGGCTGCGGAAGCCGGGCTGGGCCGAATTGCGCACGTTGTTTGCGTGGGATTCCGAGACGCAGCGGGTCACGCTGACCGTGGAGCAGGGGGCGCGATTCGGACCGTATCGGCTGACGCTCCCCGTGGAGTTGGTGGATGCGTCGGGGGTCGTGCATCGCGAGCGGTTGGTGATCGAGGCCGTGACAAGTCAGTCGGTGACGGTGCCGGGGACGTATGCGTCGGTGCCGACGGCGGTGCGGTGTGATCCGAACTTCACCCTGCTCGCGCTATGCACGGCGAAATGAGTGTTGTGTCGATGTGGCGCGCGCCGCGCCGCGGCGGGATGCTCGGCGTTCTGGCCTTCGCCGCGCTCGCGGTGTCGGCGTCCGCGCAGGACCGAGGCGCGGTGACCGTTGCGCCGGGGGCGCAGGCAGGCGCGATCGACGTCACCGCCGTCGAACGCCGCCTGTACGACGCGTTGCGTCGCAGCCCGCGCGATCCGGCGGTGCGCGCCGCGCTTGGCGAGTGGATGGCGTCGCGGGGGCAGTTGAAGGCGGGCGCTGTGCTGCTCGAGGAGGCGCGGCTCTTCGGCGGGAGCGCCGTCGCGATCGCGGCCCGTCTGCAACACATCTACACGTGGATGCGCGACTGGGAGTCGCTGGCCGCGCTGCCAGGGTCGCCGTTGTCACCTGGCGAACGGGCGCGCGCCGCCGCGCTCGTGAATCGTCCGACGAGCGCCGTCGGTCCCGACTCCACGGTGGTGCCGTTCGCGCCGGTGGAGTTTGGCGCGCTTGGACGCCTGCCGCTGATGCTCGGCAACGACACGATATGGGCCGACGTGGATCCGCAGGCGGAAGGCGTCGTGCTGCCGGGGCTGCGCCGCGGTGCGGGCCTCGTGGAGTTGCAGGGCGAGGATCAGCGCGGGCCGCTGGGGGTGCTGCCCGCGGTAGCGGTCGGGGACCTCGTGTTGCACAACGTCCCGGTCCGCGTCGATGCCGCACTTGGCGCGGGACGCGCGCGCCTCGGGTTGGACGTGTTCGCGCAACTCGCGCCGACGGTGGATACGCGGACGGGGACGGTGACGCTGCGCCGCGCCGGACGCGTGGACGAACCGCCGGGCGCCATGGCGATTCCATTCCTGCTCGGGTTCCCCGGCGTTCGGCTCGCGCTGCGCGCGGGCGAGGCGCCGGTGCCGATGGCATCGCCGGCGGGGCGCGCCGCGCTGCGGGGGAAGCGCTGGACGGTGGACCTGCGCCGCGGTGTGGTGTGGGTGGAGTCGGCGCGCTGAGCGCACCGCGCCCGTCGGCAGAATCGCACCCGTCAGGGTAGATTTCACCCTCAGCCCCCGGCGTGACGACTCGGTTTTCACTCGAACCCATCGTACCCATGAAGATGCTTGTGCTTGGCGCCGGGCTGCAGGGCTCCGCGTGCGCCTACGACCTGCTGCACCAGCCAGACGTCACCGAGGTGCGCCTCGCGGACAAGTCGGTGGATCACCTGCCGAACTTTCTGGCGCCCTACATCGGCGGCAAGCTGAAGCCGATGACGCTCGACGTCACGGACAAGGCCGCGACGCTCAAGGCGATGGACGGCGTGAAGGCGGTGATGTGCGCCGTCCCGTACTACTTCAACATGCCGATGACCGAGGCGGCCATCGCCTCGGGCGCGCACTTCTGCGACCTCGGTGGCAACACGGAGATCGTCTTCCAGCAGAAGACGCTGGACGCGAAGGCGGCCGCGGCCGGCGTGACGGTGATTCCCGACTGCGGCCTCGCCCCGGGGATGGTGAACATCCTGGCCCAGCTCGGCATCGAGCGCTGCGACACCGTGTCCGCCGTGAAGATCTTCGTGGGCGGCCTGCCGCAGAAACCCGAGCCGCCGCTCAACTACCAGGTGGTGTATTCGCTCGAGGGCGTGCTCGACTACTACACGACCCTGTCGTGGGTGATTCGCGACGGCAAGCGCCACCAGGTGAAGGCGCTGTCGGAGCGTGAGCCCGTGGTCTTCACCGAACTCGGCGAGCTCGAGGCGTTCCACACGGCGGGCGGACTTTCCACCATCGGCTTCCGGTACGAGGGGAAGATCCCGACGATGGAGTACAAGACGCTGCGGTATCCCGGCCACGCGCACATCATGGAGGCGATTCGCGAGCTCGGGCTGCTCGACCTCGGCGCGATCAACGTGAAGGGGATGCAGGTGGTGCCGCGCGACGTGGCGATCGCCTGCATGGCGCCGCGCCTCAACAAGCCCGACGGGCGCGACCTGGTGGCGATGCGCGTCATCGTGCGCGGCGTGAAGGGCGGCAAGCCCGTGACGCACACGTTCGAGATGGTGGACCGCTTCGACGAGAAGACCCACATCACGTCGATGGAACGCACGACCGGATTCTCGCTGGCGATCACCGGACTGATGCAGGCGCAGGGACGCATCAAGACGGCCGGCGTGCACACGTCGGACGAATGCATGCCGGGCGAGGCGTACGTGGCCGAGCTCGCGAAGCGCGGCATCACGATCGTGCAGTCCGTGGCGTAGTCGGGCCGGAGGAAGGCACGAAGCGGGCGGAGCCGTCTGGCTCCGCCCGCTTTTCGATGCGGCTGAAACCCCGGGGCCGGCGCATTGTTCCGCCTCGTGTGCCACCGACGCTGCCGGCGAGCCCGCGCGCGCGGATCCTCATGTAAAACGAGGGGTAAATCGCTCAGAACCCTATTGGAGGGACCATGGGTGTGACTCGTCTGGCGGTAGTGGCTGCGATGCTGGCGCTGAGCGTGCCGGTGTACGCGCAGCCCGGACGCTACGGTGGTGATCGCGGACGCGACGACCGTGGCAAGGATCGCGGGAATCGTTCAGAGGACCGCGACGACAAGGAACGCGGCAACCGAAGGGAGGGGCGGCGGGATGAGCCGCGGGGTGGAGGCGGCATCATTGGTCGTGTCGAGCCGCGCTATGGCGGACCCGATAACCGCGACTTTCGCCGCGACCGCCGCGATGAACCCCGTATCGCGGTGCGCACGCCCGTGTACATCGACCGCTACCCGTACCGCGAACGCGGCCCGCGGTTCGTGCCGCCGGGGCACATGCGCCGCGAGGTGTACTACCGCTACGGCGATCGTGACTGGCGCCAGCGCGAGTACGTGACGATCACGGCCTGGTTCCGGTCGTTGCCGCCCGCTCGCCTGACGGCGTACGGCTATTACGGGCCGGACTATGGTCATGTCCGTTATGCGTTCCGCCCGGGCATCTACCTGTCGATGGCCGTCTACGGGCAGCTGGGGATTCTCCCGTATGACCTCGAGGATGAGCTGGGTGAGCTGCCGTGGTATCTCGAACGCCGCATCTACGGCGACACGGTGCTCGTGATCGACTCGAGGACAAGGCAGGTGGTGGATATCTTCGAGCTGGACGACTGATTGAGGATTGGGAATCCGGATTGCGATGCAGGATGACGAATGCGGATGCCGATATGCGATCAACCCCGGGGCCACGCTGGCTCCGGGGTTGATCGTATGTCGCAGTCCGTGATCGCAATCCTGCATCGCAATCCGGATTCCCAATCCTCTATCGTTGGTAATTCGCCAGCGTCGCTCCCATCGCATCCATCGCTGCCTTCGCGCGCCAGCGATCGCGGCCGTTGTAGATGAACGAAAAAGCGAGGCGCTCGCCGTCGCGCGAGGTGACGTAGCCACCGAGGGAGGCGACGTCGTTGGTGGTGCCGGTCTTCGCATGAAGGTTGCCCATCGCCGGCGTGTACTTCATGCGGCGCCGCAGGGTCTCGGTGCGGCCGGCGACGGGCAGCGACTGCTCCAGCACATCGCGCCATGGCGCGCGGGCGGCGTAGCCCAGCAGCTGCACCATCGACCGCGGCGTGACGCGATCGGCCGTGGACAGGCCGCTGCCGTCCGCCGCGTACACGTCGGTGGGCGGCACCTGCGCCTTCTCCCACAGGAACCGGCGCAGCAGGATGTTGGAATTCTCCGCCGAACCCACCACGCCGACGCTGCGTGCGGCGTTGCGGAACAGGAGCTCGGCAAAGTGATTGTTGGACTCGCCGTTCATCGTCGTGATGAGTTCGCCGAGCGGCGCGGAGGGAAGCGCCGTGACGCGCGGCACGCCGCTGCCGGCGCGGCCGAGCCGGACCGGGCCGCCCACGCTGATGCCCTGCGCCTCGAGCGCGGCGCGGAACGCAGCCGTCGTGATGAGGGCCGGATGCTCCGCGACGACCTGCACGCTCCGGCCCTTGCCGCCGCCGCCCACCGACCCGCGCACTTCGATGCCATTCTCGCGCTGCACGATGCCGATGCGCGCGCCGCGCCCCGCGACGACGCGCACCGCGTTGACGATGGTGATGCCCGACAATGCCGGCTCGAACGTGATGGCGGCGCTCTTGCCGGCCGGCTTCACCGTCACCTTCAGCAGGTTCTCGCTGTAGGAGAGCGCCGAGACGCGGGCGGCATACGAGGCGCCAAGGTAGCGTGACCGCCACCCTTCCGGCACGCCGCGATCCTCGAACGCGGAGGCATCCCCGATGACATCGCCCGAAACACGGCGCACGCCGGCTTCGGCGACGAGCCGCGCCATGGCGGCCATCGGCGTCTCGCCGGAGGCGCCGTCCGAGAAGCGCCGGCTGAACGACGGGTCGCCCGCGCCGCGCAGCACCAGGTTGCCGCGCACCGTGCCATCGCCGCCGAGCGCGCCTTCGCGGAGGACCTCGGTGACGAACCGATAGTTGGCGCCGAAGCGCTCGAGCGCGACCGCGGCGGTGAAGAGCTTCATCGTGCTGGCCGGCAGCAGCTGCCGGTCGGCGTTGCGCGTGAAGAGCGTGTCGCCGTTGTCGAGCGAAAGGACGGCCACGCCCCAGGCGCCGCTGCGCGACGCACGGTCCAGGATGTTGTCGAGGTCGATGACGAGCTGCGAACCACCGCGCGGGGCGGTGAAGGTGATCGGCGCCGGCGCGGACACGCGCTTCTTGGCCGCGGTGCGGACCTTGGCCGGCGTGCGACCCGCGACGCGACGGTGCTTCGACGCGGTCCGGCGCTTGTTCGTCCCCCCGGTCTTCCCCGTCGCGGCGCGCACCGACGCCACGGCCGGATTGGCCTGGGCCGGGAGCTGCGGAATGGCGACCGCCAGCACAACGGCGGCGGCACACCACTGGAAGATCCCACGGTGGCGGAGCAGGGAGGGCATCAGGGGCTTGGCTCTCGACGCAGGGAAGGCGGCCGAGCGGGCGGCCGCCCGGCTCGTCAGACCTTCAGGATCAAATTACGACGGTGCAACACCGCAAGTACAGCGTACCAGAACAAGACGAAGCAGATCGCAAAAGCCAAGGATGCGTTTCGGGGCTCGAGCCACGAGGCGAACACCGAGTTATACACCGCGGCCTGCACGGACATTTGCTTGCCGTCGAACTCGACCTTCCACAGCGAGTAGATGATGCGGGCCATCAACCCCGACCCCGCGAATGCCACGAGCGGGTTGACACCATATATGACGAGCGGACGGGTCCACCACGTAACACCCTGGATATCGATGATCCAGGTGATGGTGGCGATCGCGACGGCCGCCATGCCGGACGTGAACAGGACGTAGGAACTCGTCCAGAGGCCCTTGTTGATGGGGAACGCCCAGTTCCACATCAGGCCGACCATCATCAGCAGGGCGCCCACGGCGAACATCGCGGTCAGCCGGTCGAGAATCGGGCGCTCCGTGAGGGCGAGCCAGCGGCCGAGCAGCACACCGGTCATGGCCGTCCCGATGGCCGGAAGCGTGGAGAGCGGTCCCTCCGGGTCCCAGGTCTTGGACGACTTCCAGAGGTGCCCGTCGAGCAGGGCCCGGTCGACCCAGGCGGCCAGCGTGCGCGACGGATCGTTGAGGCAGAGCGCGCCCAGTTCGCAGCCACCGGGAACCGGGAGCAGGGTCATGGCGAACCAGTACCCGTACAACAGTACGGCGAGCATCACGACGATCTGCTTCACCGAGGCATTGAGCGTCAGGAGCGCCGAGATCATGTACACGACCCCGATGCGGGGGAGGACGCCCGGGATGCGGATCTCGGTGATGCGCTCCAGCGGATAGTACGGGAAGGCCGCCATCGCCCAGCCGATGAGGACGATCAGCGCGCCGCGGCGCAGGATCTGGCGGCGGAGCACCGCATCGCTGTCCCCGCGCGCGCGGCGCGCCGAGAGCGACAGGTGCGTCGTGACGCCGACGATGAAGAGGAAGAACGGAAAGATGAGGTCGGTCGGCGTCCAGCCGTGCCACGAGGCGTGCGCGAGCGGCGGATAGATGGCCCCCCACGTGCCGGGATTGTTCACGAGGAGCATGCCGGCCACGGTCAAGCCGCGAAAGACATCGAGGCTGACGAGACGTTCACCCTGTTTCATCGGGTCCTCCCTAGGACAGCCCAATGTGGGGAAGGCTCAATTGGGGTGCAAGGGCACGGGCACGGTGGGGTGCAAGGGCACGGGCACGGTGGGGTGCAAGGGCACGGGCACAGTGGGGTGCAAGGGCACGGGCACAGTGGGGTGCAAGGGAATGGGGGGAGGCGGAATGCATTGGTGCAGCGACCGATGCTTCCTGCCAATAGGCTGCCGACATGGACTCCGTCGTCGAGCAGGCCCTCGCCAAGTGGTCGCAAGGAATCGGTCCGGACGAGACTGCCGATCCCATCTGGAATCTGTTGGCGTATCGCATCGCCCGGTGCCTGGTCGATCACGCACAAGCGGACGGGGTGTTGCTGGTCGCGCACGTGGATCCCAAGACGATCGGCCAGCTCTCGCGCGCGGTCGGCTCCATCGCCGCGAATGTCGCCGAGGGGTACAGTCGCCGATCTGCGGCCGACCGCTCGCGTTTCTACGGCTATGCACTCGGATCGTCGCGGGAAACGACGGTCTGGTACCGCTCAGTAGCCTGGTGCATGGAGCCGACGGACCTGGCCTTGCGGATGGCCTTCCTCACGCAGGAGAGGCGGCTGCTCGTGGGGATGCTCAAGTCGGTGCAACGCCACGGCGGTCCAACGTTCGAGCCCGGCTGATCCCCCCCCTCTCCCTGCACTCCACTGTGTCCGTGCACCCCACCGTGCCCGTGCCTGTGCACCAAGTGCAATGGGGCAGCCACCCGGCCGCCCCATCGTCTTGCGTACAACCAGATCCTCACCCCACGCTGAGCTTCGAGAAGAGAAACAGGAACGCCACCAGCGTGATGCCGGCGATGATGAGCGGTCCGGTGAACAGCTTGCGGAACAGGTGATGATCGTACTTGAGGTGCATGTAGAACATCACGACGATCGTGAACTTCACCGCCGACATGATGAGCAGCGAGGGCACGAAGGCCTTGCTCGCCACGAACGCCGGGATGTAGTAGGCCCACACCTCGACAATGGTGATCACGAACAGCCAGAGCGCCACCCACTTGTACTGCTTCCAGGTGGGATGCTCGTGCGGATGGTCGGCGTGGGCGCGGTCGTTGGACATGGTCGGCGGCCCCTACTTGATGAGGTAGACGAGGGTGAAGATCGCGATCCAGACGACGTCGACGAAGTGCCAGTACAGCGCCATGATGTCGATGTTGATCGCGTCCTTCGGCGTGAGTCCGCGCTTGAAGTCGATGAACAGCATCGTCATCAGCCAGAGCACGCCGACCGCGACGTGCGTGCCGTGGAAGCCGGTCAGCGTGAAGAAGGACGAGCCGAACAGGTTGGTCTTGATGGTCAGCCCTTCGTGCACGAAGGACGTGAACTCATACGCCTGGAAGCCGAGGAAGGTGGCGCCGGCCGCCGCGGTGGCCGCCAGCCAGAACTTCGACGAGCCGAGCAGCCCCTCATAGCCGGGCTTGCCCTTGTTCTCGACGGCGGCGAGGGCGAGCACCATGAAGAGCGACGACATCAGCAGGACGAACGTCGATGCCGACGTGACGGGGATGTTCAGGATCGGCTTGAACACCTCGCCGGTGGGCGAGGTCCACGTCTCGTGCGGGAACGGCCCGACGACGGACCGGCCCTTGTAGACGAGGTAGGTCGAGATCAGAGAACCGAAGAGCATGCACTCCGACCCGATGAAGGCCCACATGGCGATCTTCCGGGAGTTGAGCCCGGTCGTCGTGTAGTGGGTGTGCTCGTGCGCCTCGTGGGCGCCGGCGGCAGCAGCTGCAGTGGCCACGGTCGTGATCTCCGGTTACTCGAGGGGGCTCGTGAGCCACGCGTAGAGCGAGCCCACCATGAACGCGGCGCCGCCCAGCATCGTCGCCATCGCCAGCGGGAACTTGCCGGCGTGGAGCACGATGAGGCCGCTGAACAGGACGACGATGCCGAGCGCCACCATGAACGGCCTGATGGTCGGGAATGGCATGGGAATGCCGAGTTCCGCCGCGATGCGCCGCTCCGTCTCCTCGTGCACCGGCACGGCGTGCGCCTCGGCGATGACGCTGGCGTCGGCGTGCGAGTGCGCGAGGTCCGCGGTGCGGTCCGGCGCCTTGAGATCCCACATCGGGTAGCGTGACGTCACCTCGGGGATCTGCGCGAAGTTGTAGTCCGGCGGCGGCGACGGGATGGACCACTCGAGCGTGGGCGCGCCCCACGGGTCGTTGCCGGCGACGGGGCCGTTCTTGCGGCTGGAGAAGAAGTTCCAGGCGAAGACGAGGCCGGCGATCAGCAGCAGGTACGTGCCGGTCGTCGACATCAGGTTGAAGAGGTCCCACCCCTGCCCGGCGTCGTACGTGTAGATGCGCCGTGGCATGCCGAGCATGCCGCTGAAGTGCATCGGGAAGAACGTGAGGTTCAGGCCGACGAAGTTGAGCCAGAACTGCCAGTTGCCGAGCTTCTCGCTCATGAACCGGCCGGTGATCTTCGGGAAGTAGTGATAGATGCCCGCGAAGATGCCCATCATCGCGCCGCCGTACAGCACATAGTGGAAGTGCGCGACGATGAAGTACGTGTCCGTCTGCTGCAGGTCCGACGGCGGCGACGAGTGCATCACGCCGGAGATGCCGCCAATGGTGAACATCGCGATGAGGCCGATGGCGAACTTCATCGACACCGGAAAGCGGAGCGAGCCGCCGTACATCGTCGCGATCCAGTTGAAGATCTTCACGCCGGTCGGGATGCCGATGAGCATCGTCGCCACCGAGAAGATGGAGTCGGCCACCGGACCCATGCCGACGGCAAACATATGGTGCGCCCAGACGCCGAAGCCGAGGAAGCCGATCATGATGCCGGAGTAGGCCATCACGTTGTAGCCGAAGAGCGGCTTGCGGCTGTGCGTGGGCAGCACCTCCGACACGAGGCCGAAGGCCGGCAGGATGAGGATGTAGACCTCGGGGTGGCCAAAGACCCAGAAGAGGTGCTGCCAGAGCAGCGGGTCGCCACCGGCCGACACCTGGTAGAACTGGGTGCCGAAGAAGCGGTCGAACTGCAGGAAGAACAGCGCCGCCGTGATCACCGGGAAGGCGAGGATCACGAGGAACTGCACCACGAACGACATCCACGTGAACATCGGCATGCGCATCAGCGTCATGCCGGGGGCGCGCAGGTTGATGATCGTGGTGATGAAGTTGAACGCCGCGGCCAGCGACGAGATGCCGAGGATCTGCAGGCCGAGGACCCAGAAGTCCATGTTGAAGCCGCCGCCGTAGGTGGGGCCGGAGAGCGGCGCGTAGCCGAACCAGCCGCCGTTGGGGGCGACGCCGAAGAAGATCGGCAGCGTGATGAACAGGCCGCCCAGCGCGTACACCCAGTACGAGAAGGCGTTGAGGCGCGGGAAGGCCACGTCACGCGCGCCGATCTGCAGCGGAATGAGGTAGTTGAAGAAGGCGGCCGAGAGCGGCATCACGACGAGGAAGACCATCGTGGTGCCGTGCATCGTGAACAGCTGGTTGTACGTCTCCGCGGAGACGACGCTCAGGTTCGGCCGGGCCAGCTGGGTGCGGATGAGCAGCGCCTCGAGCCCGCCCACGAGCAGGTAGAACAGGGCGGTGTACAGATAGAGGATGCCGATCCGCTTGTGGTCGACGGTGGTCAGCCAGCTCCAGAGGCCGGACTGCTCCGACGATTGCGACGCGCGGGCGGTGCCCTGCGCGTGCGTCGGAATGGCGGCGGACGTTGCCATGGGTGCGGTTCTCCGGGGCTATTTGAGGGAGCGCAGATACGCGACGATGTCGGCGATCTGCCTGTCGTCGAGACCGGCGGCGGCGGGGACCGCGGCCTTGATGGCCGGGTTGTATTCGCCGGCGCCAAACGTCGGCATCTGCGAGCCCGGCTTCATGGCGGGCGCGTTCTTGATCCAGAGCGCCAGCGTCCTGGCGTCGAGACGGTAGAGGCCGGCGGCGAAGGTGTGGCGCGAGCCGACGTGCGTCAGGTTGGGGCCCTTCGCGTTGTTGTCGTTGGCGTAGTTGGTCTCACCCTTGATGACGTGGCAGGTGAGGCACGGCGCCTTGCCCAGGTTCGCGGGATTCGTGAGCAGTGCGCGCCCGGCCTTGGGGTCGCCGGCGGCGAGGAGCGATTCGTCATACCTGGTCGCCGGCATCGGCGTCGACGGAAGCGTGTACGCCGGCATCTTCTCGAGCGGGAACACCCATCCGTCCGACGCCGCGGCGGGCTGCGGGGCCGGGGCGACGGTGGGGACGAGCGAGGCGGTCTTGACGACGGGTGCCTTGGCGGCGGCCTTCGCGGCGGAATCGGCCGCGGCCGCCGCAGCGATCGCCGCTGGGGAGCCGATCGCTTCCTTCTTCTGGTGCGCCGCCCACTGTTCGAACTCGGCTGGGGTCACCGTGAAGGTGCGGAAGCGCATGTTGGCGTGGCTCGACCCGCAGTACTCGACGCAGGCGCCGTTGAGTGCCGTCGGTTCCATCGACGCATTCGGCGTGAACCAGATGTGGTTCACCTTGTTGGCAATCAGGTCGCGCTTGCCGCCGAGCTGCGGGATCCAGAACGAGTGCAGCACGTCGCGCGTCTGCAGCGAGAAGTTCACCGTCTTGCCGATCGGCAGGTACAGCTCGTTGGCCGTCACGATGCCGTACTGCGGATAACGGAACTCCCACCACCACTGGTGGCCGATCACCTCCACCTGCAGCGCTTCCGCGGGGGCCTTGCGCTGGTTCTGGAAGATCGTCCGCACCGTGGGCACGGCGATGAAGACCAGGATGAGCGCGGGGATGGCCGTCCAGGTGATCTCAAGGGCCGCGTTGCCGTGGATCTGGCGGGGGGCCGGTCCACCCTCCCGTCGGCGGAACTTGACGATCGTGTAGACCAGGAGCACCTCGACGACCACGAAGACGATCGTCCCGAGGAGCATCATGCGGTCCCAGAGGAAGACCGCTCCCTCGTTGAGCTCGGTGTGCTTGCTGAACGTGGAGTTGGGGTACTCTCCACCACAGGCAGCAAGCACCAGCAGGGCAACAGCGAGTGCGGCGGCCGGTGCAAACCGGCGCAGATGCGACTTGAGCATCAGCGGTGATGTTGGGGGGTGAGAGGCCTATGCCCGGCAGACTCGGACAGAGGTGTACGGAAAAAGCCGCAGAAAGTTAGTGGCTCACGTCGGGCGGTTCAAGCACACGGGAGTCAGGCAACTACCTACATCACACCATGGCTGACGACGTGCCGCCCCGCTTACTCAGGGGCGAGTGTGATGTCCACCGCGTGCTCGACTTTCACTTTCTTCTGCGCGAAGTCGATGAGCTGGCGGATATTGGCGACCGCCTCGCGATAGGAGCGAAGCTTCACCTGGTCGCCACCGCCGCGTCCGCCGATGAGGAGCATCGCCGAGACCTGATCGGCGATCATGCCGAACTGCCCCTTGAGCTGTCCCTGAAGGGGCATGGCGATCCGCTTCAGTTGCATCGGAAAGACACCCATCGGCTTGCCCGCCTTCATCTCCATGGCTGCCCGCTCGACCATGCTGTGGATCTGCGAAACGGTCATCAGCGCCTCTTCCAGCGTCTTCATCTTCTGCGCGCCGGCGCCATCGAGTTTTGTGCTGGCCATGGGGTAATCACCGAATGAGGCGGAGAACCACAGAGTACGACAGAGTACGACAGAGTACGACAGTTGAATACTACCACGGCGGAGGGACCCGCGCGTCAGCTGACCTCCCTCCTGCTCCACGGTCATTCTCTGTCTTACTCTGTCGTACTCTGTGGTACTCTGTCGTACTCTGCCCCTACACCATCCCCGCCGGATCCAGCGCCTCGTCCAGCTGCTCGCGCGTGAGGAGTCCGCGTTCGAGCACCAGCTCGTAGACGCCGCGCCCGGACTGCAGCGCTTCCTTGGCCACCGCGGTGCACGCCTCGTAGCCGATCACCGGGACGAGCGCCGTCACGATCCCCACCGAGCGCTGCACGAAGTCGCGCAGTCGTTCGGGGTTGGCGGTGATGCCCTCGATGCACTTGGTCCGGAGCATTCTTACCGCCGCGGTCATCGTCCGGATGTTGTGCAGCAGGCGGAAGGCGATGATCGGCTCGAAGACGTTCAACTGCAGCTGTCCGCCCTCGGCGGCCATCGTCACCGTCACGTCGCCGCCGACGACGTCGAAGCAGACCTGATTGACCGCCTCGGGAATGACCGGATTCACCTTGCCCGGCATGATGCTGGAGCCGGGCTGCATGGGCGGCAGGTTGATCTCGCCCAAGCCGGTTCGCGGTCCGCTGGAGAGCAGCCGCAGGTCGTTGCAGACCTTGCTCAGCTTCACGGCGCAGCGCTTGAGGACGCCGGAGAGCTGCACGAACGCGCCGGTGTCCGACGTGGCCTCCACGAGGTCGGGGGCGGTGATCAACGGCAATCCGGTGACGGTGCTGAGGTGGACGCGCACCGCCTCGGGATAGCCGGCGGGGGCGTTGATGCGCGTGCCGATGGCCGTGGCGCCCATGTTGATCTCGCGGATCAGCGCCTGCGCCTCGCCGAGCCGGTCGATGTCCTCGGCGATCGTGTGCCCGAAGGCGGCGAACTCCTGGCCGAGGGTCATCGGCACGGCGTCCTGGAGCTGGGTGCGGCCCATCTTCACCAGTTCGCGGAACTCCCCCGCCTTCTGCAGGAACGCGGCGACGAGTTCGCGCATCGCCTCGCGCAGGTCGGCGATGCTCGCGTGCAGGGCCAGCTTCACTGCCGTCGGATACACGTCATTGGTGCTCTGCGACATGTTGACGTGATTGTTGGGATGGCAGTGGTCGTATTCGCCGTGCTTGCGCCCCAGCAGCTCGAGCGCGCGGTTGGCGATGACCTCGTTGGCGTTCATGTTGGTGGAGGTTCCGGCGCCCCCCTGGATCATGTCCACGAGGAAATGCTCGTGATGCCGTCCGTGCTGCACCTCGCGCGCGGCGCGCACGATGGCGTCGGTGATGGCGGGATCGAGGAGGCCGAGGTCGTTGTTGGCGAGCGCCGCCGCCTCCTTCACCTGGGCGAGCGCGACGATCAGCGTCGGGAACTCACGCAGCGGGATTCCGGTCAGCGGGAAGTTCTCGAGCGCGCGCAGCGTCTGGACGCCGTACAGCGCCTCGGCGGCAATGTCGCGCTCGCCAAGCAGGTCGTGCTCCCGGCGCGTGCCGCCGCCGTAGTAGCCGAGGGCGCGGCCGTGCCCCACCAGCGTGGCGCTGGCCACATGCAGGCGCTGCGCGATGGATCGTGCCGTCCGCGAGAGCAGCGCGGCGTGCAGCGCCGGCGTCCGCTCGAGCAGCGGGGCGAGGTCCGCCTGCCGGAAGAGAAGGGCCTGCGTGATCTCGAGCGCAACCCCCGAGGTGCTGTGCGGTGAATCATCGAGCAGCACCCCCTCGCCGACGACCTCACCAGGGCCCAGCGTCGCGAGACGGGTGACGATGCCGCCATGCGACTTCTCGATGCCCACCGAGCCCGTGAGAATGACGGCGAAGAAGGCGCGCTCGCCGCCCTCGGAGAAGAGCCGGTCGCCCACGAAGAAGGTGGTGGGCGTTGCCGACGTCGAAAGTTGTTGCAGCAGCGGATCGCCGAGTCCGGCGAAGAAGGGAACACGCTGCAGGGTCTTGGTAATGGGCATGGATCCTGAACGATTGAGGATCGGGAATCCGGATTTCGACCTATGAAAGGGAAATCGGACGGCGATTTGCGATGCATTAATTGTGGCGTTCGGACAGACGCAGGGACAGGTGCGCCGCACTCCGACGAATCGCCAGTCGCCGTCCCGGCTCGCCGTCCTCAATCCCTATCCGGATGCCAGATCGTCAGTCAAATTCTCACGACCCTCGCTGCCACCGAGCCCATCGATGATTGACCGCCGTGCCTTCCTCGAGAAGTCCGCCCTGCTCTCGGCCCTCGGCTTCCTGCCGCGCGTGCTGTCAGCGGCGGAGTACGAACGCGACGTGATGGGGGCGGGGTTCGGCACGACGCCCAACTTCCGCGGCCGGCCGTGCGTGGTGTCGAGCGCCAACGGCATCAAGGGAGTGAAGCTGGCCTACGATCGCATCACGGGCGGCACGGATGCGCTCGACGCGATCATCGCCGGCGTGAACCTCGTGGAACTCGACCCGAACGATCAGTCGGTGGGGCTCGGCGGGTTGCCCAACGAGGAAGGCGTGGTGCAACTGGACGCCAGCTGCATGCACGGCCCCACGCGCCGGGCGGGTGCCGTGGGCTGCCTCGAGGAAATCGCGACGCCGTCGCTCGTGGCCAAGGCGGTGATGGACTACACCACGCACGTGCTGCTGGTCGGCGCCGGCGCCAAGAAGTTCGCGCTGGCGATGGGCTTCACGCCCCAGAACCTGCTGACCGAGAAGAGCCGCCAGGACTGGCTGCGCTGGAAGTCGCGCCTCAGCAAGACGGACAACTGGCTGGACCACGACGACGACGTGAAGATCAACTGGACGCACGGCACCATCAACATGAACGCCGTCAACGCGGCGGGCGACGTGAGTTCGGTGACGACCACCAGCGGGCTGGCGTGGAAGCTCGACGGGCGACTGGGCGACTCGCCCATCCACGGCGCGGGCCAGTACACCGACAACGACGTGGGCGCGGCGGGGAGCACCGGGCTGGGCGAGATCAACATCAAGAGCTGCGGCGGGTTCCTGACGGTGGAGTTCATGCGCCAGGGGGCCACGCCGGAGCAGGCGGCGCTCAAGACGCTGGAGCGCATGGTGCACGTGACGGAGAAGCGCCTGCTCGACGATGCGGGACGCCCGCGCTACGACATCCAGGTCTACGCCGTGGCGAAGGACGGGCGCTACGGGGCCGCCACGATGTACGAGGGCGCTTCGTTTGCGGTCTGCGACGAGAAGGGAGCGCGCCTCGAGAAGTGCGCCTACCTCTACAAGGGATCGGAGCGCCCCCGCTGACATGAATGACTGGCGTGACGAACTGAACACCCTCGGCCGGCGCATCCTGACGCCGATTGCGGTGCTGTTCGCCACGTACCTGGTGGGGATCGTCGGCTACAAGTGGATCGGCGGGCGCGATCACTCGTGGCTCGACGCGCTGTACATGACGACGATCACCCTGACCACGACGGGGTACCGCGAGGTCATCGACATCACCCAGCACCCCGCCGCGATGATCTTCACGATCATCCTCCTGCTGTTCGGGGCGACGGCGGTGGTGATGACGGGATCGATGCTGACGGCATACGTGGTGGAAGGCGACCTGACGGCGGGATTCCGGAGGCGGCGGATGCAGAAGCGGATCGACGCGATGCGCGGGCACACCATCGTGTGCGGCGCGGGGCAGACGGGGACGGCGGTGGTGAGCGAACTCGCGGCGACCGACCGGTCGGCGGTGGCGATCGAGGGCAATGCCGAGCGGGCGGCGGTCTTCGAGCGCCTGTTCCCGGGCGTGCCGGTGCTCGTGGGCGACTGCACCGACGACGAAGTGTTGACGCAGGCGGGGATCACCCGGGCATCGGGCGTGGTGGTCTGCACCGACGATGACAAGGTGGCGCTGGTGACGACGGTGCTGGCCCGGCAAATGGCGCCGAAGGCGCGCCTCGTGGCGCGCGCCTCGGATGAGCGGGCCGCGGCGCGGCTGAAGCAGAGCGGAGCGGACGCGGCCGTCTCGCCCGGCCGGATTGGCGGCATGCGCATGGCGAGCGAACTGCTGCGTCCCAGCGTGGTCACGTTCCTCGACCAGATGCTGCGTGACGAGAACCGCAACCTGCGGATCGAGGAAGTGCTGGTGGAGCACGGCAGCGCGCTCGACGCGCGGCAGGTGGAGGCGCTGCGCCTGCACGAGTACGGGACGGGGCTCCTGCTGCTGGCCATGCGGACGCGGGACGGCTCGTACCTGTTCAACCCGCCGGCGTCGAGTCCGGTGAGCGGTGGCTGCCACCTGATCGTGATGGGCGACCCGGCGTCGGTCACTCGGCTGCAGGAGGCCGGGGTCGCGGCGCGTTAGCGCTTGGACGCCTGATCGGGCCGGGCTAGATTCCAAGGATCCCTGCGGCCGCGCCACTGCGCCGGGCCACCGCGGGACCCCTCGTACCACCCAGCCACTACCGTAAATGACCGTTCCCCATCCGCCGGCCGGCTCGCCCGAGCCAGTCGCCTACGACCCGACTGCCGTCGAAGCCAAGTGGCGCGCGCGGTGGGCGGAGCGCGGCACGAACGCCACCGACCTCCACGGCGGTCGCCCGTTCTACCAGCTGATGATGTTCCCCTATCCGTCGGCGGAAGGGCTGCACATCGGCAACCTCTACGCCTTCACGGGGAACGACATCCACGGGCGCTACCAGCGGCTGCAGGGGCACACCGTGCTCGAACCGCTGGGGTACGATGCGTTCGGCATCCACTCGGAGAACTTCGCGCTCAAGATGGGCGTGCATCCGATGGAGCTGATTCCGCGCAACGTCGCGAACTTCCGCCGCCAACTCGACCGCGCGGGGCTGATGGTGGACTGGCGCCGTTCGGTGGATACCACCGATCCCGCCTACTACAAGTGGACGCAATGGGTCTTCCTCAAGCTCTACGAGCGCGGACTGGCCTACAAGAAGCAGGCGGCGGTGAACTGGTGCCCCTCGTGCAAGACCGTGCTCGCCAACGAGCAGGTCATCAATGGCGCCTGCGAGCGCTGCGGGACGATGGTCGAGCAGCGGGCGCTGGAGCAGTGGTTCTTCCGCATCACGGACTACGCCGAGCGCCTGCTCAGGAATCTCGACTGGATTGACTGGTCGGAGAGCACGCGCACGGCCCAGCGCAATTGGCTGGGGCGGAGCGAGGGCGCCGAGCTGCGGTTCCGCGTGCTCGATCCGCTGACGGATGCGGGGAGCGCCGGCGTGATGGTGTCGCAGGAGATCACCAGCGGTTCGACGGTCATCAATGTCTTCACGACGCGCCCCGACACGATCTTCGGCGCGACGTACCTGGTGCTGGCGCCGGAGCATCCGGCGGTGGACCGGATCACGACGTCGGACCAGCGCGCCGCGGTGGAGGCGTACCGCGACGCCGCGCGCAAGCAGGACCTCGTGAGCCGCCAGGTGAGCAAGGAGAAGACCGGCGTCTTCACCGGCGCGTACGCGGTCAATCCGGCGAACGGCGAGATGATCCCGGTCTGGACGGCGGACTACGTGCTGATGGGCTACGGCACCGGCGCCATCATGGCGGTGCCGGGGCACGACGAGCGCGACTTCGAATTCGCGCAGAAGTTCAGCCTGCCCATCGTCCGCGTGGTCGCCGCGCCCGACGACACGGCGCACACGCCACTCGCCGCGGCGTACACGGACGACGCCGACGGCCGGCTGGTGAACAGCGAGCAGTTCGACGGCGTGGCGGTTCCCGACGCCAAGCGACGGGTCACGGACTGGCTGACGCAGCGCGGGTCGGCGAAGCCGGTCACCACGTACCGGCTCCGCGACTGGTGCGTGTCGCGGCAGCGGTACTGGGGACCGCCGATCCCGATCATCTACTGCGACGCGTGCGGCACGGTGCCGGTTCCCGAGAAAGACCTGCCCGTGCTGCTGCCCAACGTGCCCGACTACAAGCCGGACGATTCCGGTGTCGGGCCGCTCGCCCGGCACGAGGCGTTCTATCACGTCCCCTGCCCGACGTGCGGCAAGCCGGCGCGCCGCGAGACCGACGTCAGCGACACCTTCCTCGACAGCGCCTGGTACTTCCTGCGCTACCCGAGCGTGCCGAACGACGCCGTGCCGTTTGACGCCGAGACCACGAAGCGGTGGCTGCCGGTGTCGGCGTACATCGGCGGCAACGAGCACGCCGTGCTGCATCTGCTGTATGCGCGCTTCATCAACATGGTGATGTTCGACGCGGGGCTGGTGCCGGCGGAGGAGCCGTTCAGGAAGTTCCGTGCCCACGGCATGATCATCCGCGACGGCGCCAAGATGTCGAAGTCGCGCGGCAACGTGGTGAACCCCGACGCCTACATGGACCAGTGGGGCGCCGACACCGTGCGCACCTACCTGATGTTCATCGGGCCGTTCGAGGAGGGCGGCGACTTCCGCGACCAGTCGATCAGCGGCGTGCGGCGCTTCTTCGACCGCCTGTGGGCGAGCGTGCGCGACGCCCAGGCCGCGGGTGCGCCCGACGCCGACGTGATGCGCAAGCTGCACCAGACCATCAAGAAGGTGGGCGGTGACATCGCGGCGCTGAGCTACAACACCGCGATTGCGGCGATGATGGAGTACATGAATGCGCTGCGCCGCGGCGAGCGCGTGCCGCACCGCGCCGAAGTCGAGCCGCTGGTGGCGCTCGTTGCGCCGTTCGCGCCGCACATCGCCGAGGAGCTGTGGGAGATGCTTGGCCACTCGCAGAGCGTCTTCAACGCCGGCTGGCCCGCGTACGACGAGGCGCTGTCGCGCGACGACGCGTTCGAGCTCGTGGTGCAGGTGAACGGCAGGACGCGCGGCAAGGTAAGCGTGGCGCGCGATGTCACGCAGGAGGCAGCACTGGCCGCGGCGCAGGCGGACGCCGGGATCGCGAAGTTCCTGACGGGGGCGCCGAAGAAGGTGATCTATGTGGCGGGACGGCTGCTGAATGTCGTCGTATAGAAGGTGATGGCGGATGGCAGATGACGGATGGCAGATGACGGATGGCAGATGGCGGATGGCAGACGGCCGACGGCGTGCAAGCTCACGCGGTCGGCCGTGTAGTATCCGCCATCAGCCCTCTGCCATCCGCCATCACTTGCTCTTACGCCGATCTATCCCCGCCCCAAGTGCACTGGCGCCCCGTCCGGATCCGTCGGGTCAAAGCACGCGTCGCACATCCGGTTGAGCGCGCGGAAGCCACGCAGCTTGACGTCGGTCGACAGGAACCCGTCCTTCACGGGCTCCTCCTGCATCAGGCCGGTGCTCAGGTACTTCTTGTTGTCGTCGCAGAGTACCGTCACCACCGTCGCGTCGCCGCCCAGTTCGTCCTGCACCTGCAGCGCGGCGAGCAGGTTGCAGCCGCTCGAAATGCCGACGCCGATGCCGAGCTCCGCGGCGAGGCGCTGGGCCATGATGATGGAGTCCCCGTCGTCGATGGCGACCACCGTGTCGAGCTCGTCGAGCTTGACGATGGCGGGGATGAACTCGTCGCTGATCCCCTGGATGCGGTGCTTGCCGACCTTGAAGCCCGTGCTCATCGTCGGCGAGTTGGCCGGCTCGACGGGGAAGAGCCGGATCGCGGGGGCGCGCTCGCGCAGGAAGCGGCCGGTTCCCATGATCGTGCCGCCGGTGCCGACGCCCGCGACGAACGCATCGGGAACGAGTCCGCGCGCCCGGATCTGCGCCCAGATCTCCGGGCCCGTGGAGAGTTCGTGCGCCGCGCAGTTCTCGTCATTGGCGAACTGGCGCGGGAGGAAGGCGCCCGGGGTCGCCGCCGCCAGTTCCTCCGAGAGCCGGATCGAACCCAGAAAGCCGCCCTCGGCGTGCGAGACGAGCCGCACGGTGGCGCCGAACGAGCGGATGAGCTGCTTGCGTTCCTCGCTCATCCAGTCGGGCATGAAGATGGTCACCGGATGGCCCAGCGCACGGCCAATTGCGCTGAACGCGATCCCCGTGTTGCCGCTCGTGGCCTCGATGATCATCCCGCCCGGATGCAGCGCCCCGGTCTCGTAGCCCTTCCGGAGAATGTGAAAGGCCATCCGGTCCTTGATCGAGCCGGTGAAGTTGAGCTGCTCGGCCTTGGCGTAAATGCGCCGCCGATGCCCGCGGAACTCGCAGTCGATGGCATACATCGGCGTGTTGCCGACGAGGTTGCGCAGTCCCCTGACACGGTCGAGGACGGGCTGGATCGGGTCGATCTGGACGGACACGAGCGGGCTCCGGAGGTTCGGGCAAGGCGCCAAGGGGCGCCCTCAAAAGGTCAGCGCCCGGCCTACGGGACGCAGTCAGAGAAAGTCGGCGGGACTGTAGGATAATTCACGGCTTGTCGGGGCGTAGTGTTGAACGGCGGCACCCGCGCGGCAGCGACCGGACCTGATGCCGAGGAAACCCTCCCAGCGGCCCCGGTGACAATTCGGGTGGACGATCGAGCACACCTGATTCACACCGAGGCTTCCATGCGCCGTACCCTCCTGTTTCTGAGTTCCCTCCTGCTTGCGGCGCCTTTGCCGGCGCAGCAGGACGTGCGCGTCACCACCAAGAGCGACCGCGATGCGGTGCAGGTCGCACGCAGTGAAGCACGCAGTGACGCACGCAGTGAGCGCGCGATGATTGGCGTGTCCACGTCATCCGGCAGCAAGCGCGATACGCTTGGCGTCCTGGTCTCGTCGGTCACCGAAGGCGGACCGGCGGAGAAGGCCGGACTGGGCGAGGGCGATCGCATCCAGGCCATCAACGGCGTGTCGCTGCGCGTGAATCGCGAGGACGCCGGTGATGACGAGATGGGCGGCATCATGCAGCGCCGCCTCACGCGCGAGCTCGGCAAGGCCAAGGTCGGCGACGAAGTCACGCTGCAGGTCTGGCACGACGGCGTCAGCAAGACGTACAAGGTGAAGACCGTCGCCGCCGACGACCTCTACAAGCCGGCCAAGGCCGTGGTGAGCCGCGAGGAGCGCGCCGTGATCGGGCTCGGCTTCGGCCTGACCGGCAGCAAGCGCGACACGGCCGGCGTCTTCGTGAACTCCGTCACGGAGGACGGCCCGGCGGAGAAGGCCGGCATCGTGGAGGGCGACCGGATTGCCGCGATCAACGGCGTCTCGCTCAAGCTGTCGAAGGATGACCTCGACGACATGTGGGTCGCGAACTCCCGGATCAACCGCCTGTCGCGCGAGGTGGCCAAGGCGAAGGCCGGGGACGTCGTGGAACTGACCGTGGTGTCGGGCGGACGTGCGCGCGCGGTGAAGGTGACGACGGTCAAGGCGTCGGCGCTCAAGAAGGACGGCGCGCCGGGGTTCATGTACTTCCGCTCGCCGGATGGGGCGATGGCACCGATGGCGCCGATGGCCTTCACCTTCCCGGCGCCGCCGAAGACCCCGGCGCCGCCGCGTGCCCCGTTGATCCGGCACTACGATGATGCAGGCACCGACGCGGCAGTGCGCATGCATCTCGAGGCGGCGCGCCAGGAGATGCAGCACGTGATGGAAACCGAGATGCCGCGCGTCCGCGAGCAGATTGAGCGCGTCATGAAGACCGAGATGCCGCGCGTGCGGCTGGAGACGCAGAAGGCGCTGGATGAGGCGCGCCAGGAGCTGCAGGCGGCGCGGGTGAACCTGCGGGGATCGCGAATCGTTAGAATCTGAAGACGACAGAGTACGACAGAGTACGACAGAGTACGACAGAGTACGACAGAGTGCGGCAGCGAAGGCCAACGCGCCTTGCTGCCGCACTCTGTCGTACTCTGTCGTATTCTGTCGTATTCCGTCCTTAGAGTGACGGTCCCAGCAACACCGCGTTCATCACCACGCGATCGAGCGCGCGCCACCAGCCGCGGAAGAGCGGATCGTTGGCGAAGAGCACCAGGTGGCCGCGCCCGACTTTCTCCTCGACGAGCAGCGCGGTCCCCTTGAGCAGGCGTTCGGTGTTGTCGGGGAAGGTGAAGCCGGCGCGCTTGAGCGGTCCGGTCAGCGGGAAGACCGCCACGTTTGATCCATCCTTCGACAGCTTCACGAAGGCGTCCCCGTCCACGAGCACCGTCGTGCGCTGCTTCTCGACGCCGAGCGTGAGCCAGTGCGTCAGGTCGAAGACCGCGTCGAAGTGCGCGCCCGGAACGGGCTGCGGGAGGTTGGCGTTGGCCCCGGGGCTCTTGATGGCGAGCAGCGAGTCGGTGGGCGCCACCGGCGGGTCGTCCGACTTCTTCCCCTTGCCGGTGTCGTCGGCGGCGAGAATGCGCGCCGTCGTGAGGCCCACGTCCTCGCGGGCGGCCCACGACGAGGCGCGTCCCATCGTGATCAGCGTGCCGCCGCGTTCGATCCAGGTCTTGAGGGCGGCGCCCTTGCCGAGCGAACCGACGCCACCGTCAGGGATGATGATCACGTTGAACGGCGACAGGTCACCGCCCAGTGACGACAGGGCGACCGGCGTGAACTTGATGCCGTACCGCTGCTCGAGGCTCCACCAGACCGAGCCATACGCGCCAAGCCCGATGCCCTGATCGGCGACGACGGCGATCTTCGGCTCCTGCACGGCGACCGTGCTTCCCGAGCCGGTGCCGAACTGCGCCGTCTCGGGGAAGGCGGTGTTGACGCCGCTCACCTCCACGCCCGCCGCCGTCGCGAGCGCGTCGATGCGCGCCGCAAGCGTGGCGTCGTTGCGCGACACGCGGGCCACCCAGGTGCCGCGCGGCCAGTCGACCTTGCCGGTCTGGATGGGGAGGCTGGCGATGGCGAGCTTGTAGCCCTCCTGCAGCAACTGGCCCGCGAGGCGAGACGCGCCCGCGCGGTCATTGCGCCACAGATATGCCGACTTGGCGCCGGCGCCGTCGACGATGCCGCCCTTCACGGCGAACGGCAGCACCTCGCCATTGACGCGCGGGGCCGGTTCGCCCGGCAGCGATAGCTTGTCGCCGCTGAATGGCGCCGCGTCCTCGGTCCACCACGCCTCGACGCCAAACGCCACCGGCAGCGCCCACGCGGTGATGTCGTAGAACTCGTACCCCTCGCCGTCGGCATTCTTGCCGCGGTTCAGGTTGCGCCGGAAGTAGTCGAGCTGGGTCTTGGCGAAGACCGGATCGAGCGCGGGGTCGGGCTCGAGCACCGCCTTGGCGAGCCGGCCGTGCGGTTGCGCGAGGTCGACGACCAGCGACCCGGCGGGGAAGGTGCGCGACGCCACCCCGTCATCGGCGTACGCATGCGCCTTGGCGCTCGTGAGCGGCTGCGCGAGCCGATGCACCTCGACGCCGGCACGCAGCAGCGCCGACGCCAGCTCGCCGGCGCGCGCGGGATCGTTCCCCGGCGCGAAGACGACGCGCTTCATCACCTGCGACCGGCCGTCGGCGATCGCCGACTGACGGAAGGCGAGATAGTCGCGCACGCGCTCCCGCGCGCGCGCCGCCGTGGTCTCGAACGTGGCGACCGCGGCGGTATAGTGCTTGGCGATGCCGTCGCGCAGCGACAGGAGCGTGCCGTCCTCGCGCCGCTTGAGCAGGGCGGGGCCGCCATCGGTCTCGTACGTGGCGCCGGTGGCGCCGGTCAGCGACGGCCAGGTGTCGTAGTAGCCCGGGTAGTACAAGTCGAACTGATCGCGCACGTAGTAGAGCCAGCCGAACTCGTCGAAGGCGCGCGCATTGCCCTGGCCGACCGCTTCATTCCACTTGTTGGGCCAGCCGCTGATGTTCGTGTTGATGGGACGCGAAGCGGGGGCCATGTAGTACTGCGCCGTGTAGCCGTGCAGGTCGGCCGTCACCATCGGGTGCCAGCGCAGCATCCCGCCCACGATGTTGCGCACCTCCTGTTGCGTGGTCGCAATCAGGTCGCGGTTCATGTCGAACCGATAGTGGTTGTACCGGCCGCTGATCGTCCACGGCTGCCCGCGCTGCTGCTCGAGCGCCATGCGCTCGGGGCTGCCGACCGCGATGGAGTTCGACCAGACCGAGAAACGCTCGTGGCCGTCGGGATTCGAGGACGGGTTGATGATGACGATCGCGTCCTTGAGCAGGGCGAGCGTCCGGGGATCCTCGGTGGCGGCGAAGTGATACAGCAACGCCATCGACGCCTCGAAGCCCGGCACCTCGTCGCCGTGCACCGAGCCGCTGAACCAGACGACCGCCGGCGTGCGGGCGGCCACGGCGTCGAGATCGGCGGCGCTGGCGCCGCGCGGATCGGCGATCCGATTGAGGTCGGCGCGAATCTGGTCGAGCTTCGCGATGTTCTCGGGCGACGACACGATGAAGAGGCGCATCGTGCGCTTCTCGCTCGTGCGCCCGATCTCCTCCACGCGCACGCGATCCCCCGCCGCCCTGGCGATGGCGAGGAGGACGCGCTCCTGCGCCGCATACTGCGTGTGCCACGTGCCGATGCCGTACCCGAGCAGGTCATCGGGCTTCGGCACCGCGGCGCGGTACGGCCCCTTGGCGTAGAACGAGAACCTGGCGTCGTCGCGCAGCGAGTCGACGGGCGTCCGCTGCGCCGCGAGCGGCAGCGCGGCGCACAGGGCGAGAGCGGCGAAGAGCAGTCGGCGCATGGCGGTGCGGGCTGGGGAAAAGAAGTCCCCGAAATTGCACCCCGGGCGCAGGAGACGCCACTCGGCGCCTCGCGCCCGGCCGGCGCTGCCGCGCCGCCCACTAGAACTCGATCTGCGTTCCGAGTTCGACCACGCGGTTGGGCGGCAGCTGGAAGAAGGCCGCAGCCGACAGCGCGTTGCGGGTCATGAACGCGAAGAGATTCTTGCGCCAGAGACTCATGGTCATGCCGCCTTCCTTCCACGCCTTCTGCCGCGGAATCAGGAGCTCGCGCCCGAGATAGTACGACGTCTCCATCGGCCGGGCCTTGATGCCGTACTGTCGCAGGAGACCGAGGATCTCGGTGACGTCCGGCGTCTCCATGAACCCGTACACGGCCATCGCGCGCACGAAGCCGTGCTCCAGCGTCTCGACCGTCAGGCGCTCGTCGCGGCGCAGCTCGGGGATCTCCGCCGTGGTGATCGAGAGCAGGATCACGCGTTCGTGCAGCACCTTGTTGTGCTTGAGGTGGTGGAGCAGCACGACGGGCGTGCCCTTGGGCTCGGACGTCATGAAGATCGCGGTGCCGGGCACGCGCGGGATCCGGCCCGTGGACAGGCTCTTCAGGAAGGCATCCAGCGGCATCGTGATCTCCTGCAGCCGCTCGCGCAGGATCAGGCGACCGCGCTTCCAGGTGGTCATCAGCGTGAAGAGCGCAATGGCCAGCGCCACGGGAACCCAGCCGCCATGCTCGATCTTGATGGCGTTGGCGCCGAGGAAGCTCACGTCCACCGCGAGGAAGAGCAGCGTCAGCGACGCCACGCGCCAGACCGGCCAATTCCAGCGCCGCGAGGCGATGACGAAGAACAGCAGCGTGGTCACGGTCATCGTGCCCGTGACCGCGATGCCGTACGCCGCGCCCAGCGCGCTCGACGAGCGGAAGCCCAGCACCACCAGCACGGTGCCCACGCCGAGCGCGATGTTGACTTCCGGCACGAAGATCTGCCCGAACTCCCGCGCCGACGTATGCACGATGGACATGCGCGGACTATACCCCAGCTGGATGCACTGCTGCGTCAGCGAGAACGCGCCGGAGATGAGCGCCTGCGAGGCAATGATGGTGGCCAGCGTCGCCAGGCCGACCATCGGCAGGAGCAGGTACGATGGCGCCAGGTTGTAGAACGGATTTTCCACGGCTTCCGGGGTGCCGAGCACCAGCGACCCCTGGCCGAAGTAGTTGAGCAGCAGCGCCGGGAAGACCATCCAGAACCAGGCGGTCCGAATGGGCTTCTTGCCGAAGTGGCCCATGTCCGCGTACAGCGCCTCGGCGCCGGTGACCGCCAGCACCACGGCGCCCAGCACGGTTACCGCGTGCAGGTCGTGCTGGCGAAAGAACCGGATGGCCCAGATGGGATTGATCGCGGACAGGATCTCGGCGTCGCGCAGGATCTGCGTGAGCCCGAGTCCGCCGATCGCGACGAACCAGAAGGCCATGAGCGGCCCGAACGCCGAGCCCACGCGCGTAGTGCCATGCCGCTGCACCGCGAAGAGGCCGACGATGATCACGACGGTGATCGGCACCACCATCGAGGCCATGTTCTGGTTGTGGACGGTCAGTCCTTCGATGGCGGAAAGGACCGAGATCGCCGGCGTGATCACGCCATCGCCGTACAGGAGGGCGGCGCCGAAGAGTCCCAGGCCGATGAGCACGACGCGACCACGGCGATACTCGGAGTCCTTCTTCAGGATGAGCGCGAGCATCGCGACGATGCCGCCCTCGCCCCGATTGTCCGCGCGCATGATGAAGACGATGTACTTGAAGCTGACGACCAGAATCAGCGACCACAGGATCAGCGACAGGACGCCGTAGACGTTCTCGGCAGTCGGGGTCAGGCCGTATTCCGGCTTGAAGCACTCCTTGAGTGCGTACAGGGGACTGGTGCCAATGTCGCCGAAGACGACGCCGAGCGCGGTCAGGGTCAGGAAGGCGAGTCGCTTGCCCTTCGGATGCTCCTCGACGTGCGGACGCTCTTGGTGGGGCACCGGGAACTGTGCCGTCGCGCCGTTCAGCGTGGCGCCAGAGGGGTCGGGTGACCCGGATGCGTCGGGCGCGGGGGTGGGGCTGCTTGAATCAGCCGGCATATATTCGCGGGGCACTGCCCCTGAGAGATCGCGTTGTCACGGGCGGACAATCGCCGCCCCATGCAAAACGGGCCGCGCACATTGCGCGACCCGTTGTAACATATGGCGCACGCCGCTGGCGTCCAGCGGCCCGGCGGCGACCGGCGCGCTACGGACGCGTCGCCAACGCGTTGATGGCCGTGGCGGCATCCGTGAGCACCTTGGCCACGCCCTGCAGGAACTCGTGATCGTCGAGGCGATGCGACGCCTGCGAGTAGGTGGCGCGGGCCAGGCGGCCGAACGAACGGTTCAACTCCTGCATGGCGTCGCTGGTGAGTCCGGCGCCCGTCCGCTTGATGCGCGAGAAGATGTCGTCCACCGTGCTCCGATGCTCCAGGAGGTGCTGACGCCCCGCCTCGGTGATCTCGTACACGCGCTTGCCCCCCTCGTCCGGCGTGGACTGCGCGAAGCCCATTTCTTCCAGTAGTGTCAGCGTCGGATACACGGTGCCGGCGCTCGGCTGGTACACCCCCCCCGACCGCTCCTCAATGGCCTTGATGATGTCGTAGCCGTGACGCGGACGCTCCTCGAGCATCGAAAGAATCACGAGCTTGAGGTCGCCGTGCCCGAAGTAGCGGCCGCCGCGAAACGGCCCACCGCGAAGATGGCCGCCCATGCGGCCGATGAAGCTGGAGAACTCGGCGTCGAGGCCGCTCCAGCCGCGGCCGGCCCCGCGCTGTTCACCGTTGTTGTAGAAGAACATGAGAACCTCCCGTTTGACCGGTCAGGCTGACCCGCAGCGGGCCAGCTGCTGACAAATCGATATGTCTAAGATATATCTACGATATATCGAAATGCAAGTGTCTGGTGGCCTCGGAGGGATGGTGCGGGACTGGGCTTCTGGTCGCGGGTCGCGGATGCCTTCGCCGAATCGTCACGGAGGGAGTTCTCGTAGAGTCAGTATGGATGGCGCGAAACCGAAACCGGTCGCGCTATCTGTGCGCACCGGCGTTGTTGTCGACGAGTCACGCCGCCTCGCAATATTCGTCAGGAATTCTCGGAGTCCCCGTGTTCGACCTGCTTCAGCATCCACCGCGCAGCCCCGAGCGCCTTCCGCTAGGTGCGGGCGTGAGCCTAGCCGTGCATGCGGCGCTCGCGCTGTCGTTCGTGGGTGCTGGAGGCGACGCGCTGCTACAGCGACCGGCGCCGATCACGGAATCGGTCATTGAGTCGGCCATCAAGTACCTGCTGCCGCCCGATCGGCCCGGGAGCCCGGGCGACGCGGTGCCGGTCAAGTGGTCGGCGACGCGCGGCGGTCTTCCGGAGCCTGCCGCGCCCGATGTCTACACGGAGCGCAAGGACCAGACGGGGACGACGACACCCGAAACGAAGGACAACGCCGCGCTCGAACCACTGGCCGAGGCGGCCGCGGCGCAGAACGCCTTCACGCTGCTCGGCGTGGACAGCGCCGCCGTCCGGGACCCGACGAGCGCGGTGCCCGCGTATCCGACCCTGCTCGAGAAGCAGGGTATCGAGGGTGTCGCCGTCGTGCGGTTTGTCGTGGACACCACGGGCCGCGCCGATCTGTCCACGTTCCGCGTGGTCGAGACGAACCACTCGCTCTTTGCCGCGGCGGTGCGTGACGCCCTGCCGGGGATGAAGTTTCATCCGGCGACGGTGGGGCCCAACAAGGTGCGGCAGATGGTCGAGCTTCCGTTCGGTTTCAAGATCGTCCGGCGCGGCGACGCTGCGCGCCGGCCGGACGACTGATCGCGCTCGCGGTTTTCGCCGCTACTCGTAGCGCAACGCCACGATGGGATCCATGATCGCCGCGCGGCGCGCGGGATAGACGCCAAAGACCACGCCGACGGCGGCCGAGAAGCCGAACGCGAGCGCGACCGCGGTGGACCCGACTTCCGTGGTCCAGCCCATCAGCTTGGTGAACGCGGCGGCACCGCCCGTCCCGACGAGAATGCCGATGGCGCCGCCGACGAGGCAGAGCACGACGGCCTCGACGAGGAACTGGAACATGATGTTGATCTTCGTGGCGCCCAGCGCCTTGCGAATGCCGATCTCGCGCGTGCGCTCGGTGACCGACACGAGCATAATGTTCATGATCCCGATGCCGCCGACGATCAGCGAAACGGTCGCGATGCCGGCGAGGAGCAGCGAGAAGACCTGCGTCGTCTCGCCCAGCGTATTCAGGAAGTCGGCCTGCGAGCGGATGTTGAAATCGTCTTCCTTGCCGGCGCGCAGGCGGTGCTCGCGGCGCAGGATCTTCTGGATTTCCGCCATCGTCTCGGGAATGTCGTCTTCCGAGGGCGACAGCACGCTCACCGAGCGCACGCGGTTCTGTCCGAGCACGCGGTACCGCGCGGTGGTGATGGGAATCAGGACCTGGTCATCGGGGTTGTTGAACGGCGACGCCTGGCCCTTCGACTTGTAGACGCCGATCACCGTGAACTGGATGCCGCGAATGCGCACCGTCTCGCCGACGAGCGCCTCGGGCGTCTGCAGGCCGAGGTTCTCGACGACGGTCGGCCCCACGATAGCCAGGCGCTGACGCGAATTGTCCTCGGCCGTCGTGAAGAACCGGCCGGCGGCCAGCTCGTACTTGCGGACGTGCGGGAAGTTCGACGTGACGCCAACGATCTGCGTATTCGTGTTCTTGTTGAGGTACTGCACCTGCAGGCTGCCCGACATCTCGGGCTGCACGGCGAGGATCTTGGTGCCGAGGTTCTCGAGCGCTTTCGCATCCTCGAGCGTGAGGCGCGCGCTGCCGAAGCCGGTGCGCACGCCGCCCATGCCGAAGGCCTGACCCGGGCTCACCGTGAGCAGCGTCGTGCCGAGCGCCGAGATGCGGTCGTTGACCGCCTTCTGCGCGCCGCGGCCGAGTGCAACGACCGCGATGACGGCGGCCACGCCGATCACGATGCCGAGCATGGTGAGCAGGGAGCGCAGCTTGTTGGCCCGCAGCGCGCCCAGCGCGACCATGATGGTCTCACCAAAGAGCATGCGTCAGTTCCTCGGGCGCGTGGCGCCGCCGCCGGCCGGCGCCGCGGCCGACGGCGGGCCGCCACCGCCCGGGCCACCGCGAGCGCCGCCCGTGGCGCCGCCCAGCGGGCTGCCGCCGCCCATCATCTGGCGGGCGCGGTCATTGGCGGCTTGGCGCTGGGCCTGCATCGCGGCGGCCGACAGCAGCGCCACGCGCTCGCCTTCCTTGAGGCCGTCGAGCACCTCGGTGTAATCGAAGTTCGCGACGCCGAGGCGAACCATGCGCGGCTCCCACGTGGAGTCGGCCTTCTGCACGAAGACGAGCCCGGTGCGCGTGCGCTGCCGCATCCCTGGCGCCTGCGGCACTTCCACCGCGCGCGCCGCCTGATCGCCACGCGCGGACGGCGCGACGCCGGCCGATGAACCACCGGTGCGGCCGCCGCCACTCATGCCACCGCCCATCCCGCCACCATTGCCGCCCTCACGGCGGCGGCAGGCGCCGGCGACGCGGGCGTCCACGCCGAGCTTCGTGTAGAGCTCCTGCGTCTGCGTGAACAGCGCGCGGCGATCGGCATCCGGGTTGCGCATCTGCTCGCGGAGCGCGTCGAGCTGCTTGGCCACGGCCGGCTGCTTCTTGAGCGCGTCGCTCACCTTCTTGCAGTCGGCGTCGGTGACTTCCACCGGCTGGAAACCGCCGCCGCCCTGCCGATCGAAACCCTGCGGCAGGAGCTCGACTTCGCCGTTGCTCATCTGCGAACGGCCGCCCTGCCCGCTGCGGCCGCCGCGGTTGCCGCCGCCACTGGCGCCACCGCTGCTGCCACCGTTGCCGCCGCGGAACATGCTCCCCATGCTGGCGCGCAGCTGGGCGCTGACGCTGTCGGGGTTGAGGTTGAGCAGCGGGGCGATGGTCTGCACTTCGCGCATGTTGCGCACGGCGTCGTTCGGAATGGCGAGCACGCTCGTGCGGCGATCGACGAGCACCGACGCCTCGCCGTTCATGCCGGGCTTGAGCAGCCCCTCTTCATTGGTGAGCGAGACGAGGACGGGGAACATGGTGACGTTCTGCTGCACCACCGCCTGCGGCTCCACCTTCTCGACCTTGCCGCGGAACGGATGATCCGGGAAGGCGTCCACGGTGACCGTCGCCTCCTGTCCCGCGACGATCTGCCCGATGTCCGTCTCGTTGACGAGCGCGCGGGCGCGCACGCGCGACAGGTCGGCCATCTTGAGGATGGTCGAGCCGCCGCCGACCGACGACGTGCCGGCCTGAATCACCTGGCCGAGCGAGACCGTCTTTTCGATCACCGTCCCCTCGACCGGCGCGCGCACCGTGGCGTCCTCGAGGCGCTGCTGCGCGAGGTCGAGCGAGGTCCTGGCGCGCACGAAGCTGGCCTGCGAGTTGGCGAAGTCGAGATTGGCCGTCTCGTTTTCCTGCGCCGTGATGATGCGCTGCTTGAACAGGTCGTCGGAGCGCTTCTTCTGCGCCGTCGAGGTGTTCAGCTTGGCCTGCGCGGCCTCGAAGTCGGCCTGCGCCTGGTTGGCGGCGTTGGTCAGGTCGCGCGTGTCGATCTGGACAATCAGGTCGCCCGGCTTCACGTACGAGCCGACCTCGACCGTCATCTTGGTGATCTGCCCCGACGCGGTCTTGGACTTCACCTCGACGACCTGGATGGGCTCGATGATCGCGGTGGCCGTGGCGTCGACGACGATGTCGCGGCGCGTGACCGGCGCCGTCTGGATGGCGACCGGCTTCTCGGTCTTCTTGCCGCAGGCGGTGAACGTCGCCAGGACGGCGAACGCGAGGAGGAATCGGCGGTTCACGAGGGGCTCCGAGTGGAACGTCGGTCCGTGTCTGGTCACTTGAGGTCCCGGCCAACGAGGGCTTCGACCTGCGCCTTGGCGATGCGCGCGTCATAGCGCGCCTGGATGAGCGAGGCGCGCGCCTGGTCGAGCGTGGTCTGGGAGGTCAGCAGGTCGAGCAGCACGGAGGCGCCGAGGTTGTAGCGCTGCTGCTGCACGCGGAGATCCTCTTCCGCCGCGGCGACGCTGGCGAGCTGGATGGCCACGCGCTCCTCGGCGGTGCGGAAAGCGCCGAGGTACTGCACCAGCGACTGCTGCTGGGCGAGCTTCGCGTCCCGCAGCGACGCGATGGCATTCTCTTCGGCAACCGTCGTGCGCGTGAGGTTCTCCTCGCGGCTCAGGTTGTTGAAGAGCGGAAAGTTGAGCGAGAAGCGCAGGCTGTTCTGCTTGGGAATGCGGCCGCTGCCCCAGTCGAACGTCTCGGAGGTATTGTTGCCGCTGAGGCTGTACGACGACGTGATGGTGGGCATGTATGGCGTGCGGGCCGCCTTCCTCGCGGCGCGGGCCGCGAGGAGCGCCGACTCGGCCTGCCGCACCGAGGGACCGTCCATCGCCAGGGAGGTGAGCTGCACGCTGTCAATCGCGATGCGCCCCATCTCGGCGGTGTCGGCCGGCGTCGCCGTCACGATATCGGCCGCCCCGACGAGCCGGGTGAGGCCGGCGTTGGCGACGCGGAGATTGTTCTGCGCGGTCAGCAGGGCGAGGCGGGCGTTGCCCACCTGGATGGCCGAGCGCAGCGAATCGCTCTTGGTGGCGATCCCGGCGCGGACCTTGGCGGTGGACGACTTGAGCTGTTCCTGCGCCTGCTCGAGCTGCCGGTTGGCCGCGGACTCGCTCTCGCGCGCCGCGAGCACGGCGAAGTACTGCTGCTTCACCTGCAACGCGATGTTGAAGCGCTGCGAGGTTTCGCCGGCGTCCGCCGCGTCCACGTTGGCCTGCGCGGCCTTCACGTTGAACCAGCGCCGGCCACCGTCGAAAAGCTCGAGGTTGGTGGACAGGCCGCGCGAGAATGACCATGGCACGCCGCTGTACGGCACGAGCTTGCCCTGAAAGAACGTCTCGCCGCCCTGCCGGGAGCCGGAACCCGACACCGAGAGCGACGGGAGGTACTGCGCGTACGCGGTGCGCACCGCGGCCGCGCTCGTGCGGAGCGCATTGCGGGCCGACACGGCGGCCGGCGCGTTGCGCTGCGCTTCACGCACCGCCTCGTCGAGGGCGATGGCGCGCGCGCCTCCGCCCGCGGGCTGCTGGGCGACGAGCGCGAACGGCACCGCGAGGAACAAGATGGAAAACCGCTTCATGTCCTATTTCTTCTCCTGCGCGCGGGCCTTCTGGTCCCGCTGCATCTGTTCATACACGCGGAGCTGTGCCGGCGTGAGGAGCGCCGAGATCCGGCCGCGGGCTTCGGCCCGAACAGAGTCCAATCGCGGACGAATCGGGACCACCAGTACCGACTCCGCCCGGAAACGCGCGTCGAGAATGCTGTCCACGGCGGCGCGCTGCGACGCCGTCAAGCTGAGGTCCTTGGCGAAGCGGTCCCGCATTTCGCGCACCGATGCCCGGGTGGCGATGGGGGGACGAAGCATGCGGTCGGCGGCGACGCCAATGGCGACGCCGGCTACGGCCGCACCGAGATAAAACGCCAGGGCCAGTCCTTTGGTTCTCGTCATGTGGCCTGCCGGGGGCGGAGCCCTGAGGCTACCGCCCGTTGATGTAGTTGAGCGTCGCCTGCCGTTCCGTCTGGGCGTCGCGAATGGCGATGGTGGGACCGCCGTTCGACGGTCCGAGGACGTTGTCGTACGCCATCTGGCGCTGCTCGGCGCGCGAGCGCAGGACGAGCGAGCCCGCCACGATGAGGGCGAAGCCGGCTGCAATTAGGCCGAGGCGCGCCCACTGCGTGGGCACGGACCACCAGGCGTCGAGCGACTCGCCGCCGGCAATGCGGTCCATGATGCGCTGTTCGAGCGCGCTCCAGTAGCCGGGCGCGTCCGGCGCGGTGTAGAGCTGGCGCAAGGCGTGCGTGAGTTCCGCGTCGGCGTCATCGGGAACGAGGCGCAGCGGGGTGTGGTCGAAGGTCATTGTGGACTCCGGAGCTGATCGAGCAGGCGTCGCAGCGCCGACCGGGCGTAATGCAGGTCGGAGCGCGCCGTCCCCTCGGGAATGCCGAGCAGTTTGCCAATCTCGGAATGCTTGAACCCCTCGACGTCATGCAGGATGATCACGGCACGCTGGCGCTCGGGGAGCTCGGCGAGCGCGGCCTGCAGGCGCAGGCGCAACTCGTCGCTCTCGGCCGGGTCGCGAAACGGCGAGGCAATCGTCTCGGGCAGGTCGTCGGCGTCGCGCACCTTGCGGCGTCGCGTGATGTCCAGCGACGCGTTGGCAACGATGCGGTGCAGCCAGGCACCAAACGCCTGGTCGGGGAGGAAGCGATGCAGGGCGCGATAGGCGTGCAGGAAGGCGTCCTGCACCGCGTCCTCGGCGTCCTCGTGCGTCGTCACGATGGCCCGCGCGACCGCGTAGGCGCGCCGCTG
The DNA here is from genome assembly GCA_036504815.1 of Gemmatimonadaceae bacterium. NCBI lineage: Bacteria > Pseudomonadati > Gemmatimonadota > Gemmatimonadia > Gemmatimonadales > Gemmatimonadaceae > Gemmatimonadaceae bacterium. Next base: position 178,516 of record DASXUN010000030.1, read on the forward strand.
GTGGCGGCGCACCAGCTCCGAGAAGGCCTCGAGCTCGCCGCGCTGCGCGGAAAGTACGAGGGCCTTCTCGTCGTCGGGGCGGTCAGGCGCCGTCACGCGTCGGCTGATGCGGCCGGGGAGCGCAACGGACACCGGACGCAGGGCAATGGCGGTCATCGCGTCTCGTCACAAGGTGCATTCCATAGACGGATGATGAAGGGGAAACGTTGAGGGGGCCCGGTGCATCTTAGACCCCCGCCAGCCCGAGAGCGGTTGCATTGCCCTTGAGCGCCTCCACCACGAACGCAATGTGCGCCTCGAGCTCGACGCCGAGCTCGGCGGCGCCCATCGTGATGTCCTCGCGGGAAACACCGCGCGCGAACGCCTTGTCCTTCATCTTCTTGCGCACCGACGACGCTTCCAGGTCGAGGATGCTCTTGCTCGGGCGCACGTAGGTGGCGGCGGTGATGAGCCCGCACAACTCGTCCACGGCGAACAGCGTCCTGGCCATCGGCGACTCGCGGGGCGTGTGCGTGTAGTCGGCGTGTCCCATGATGGCCGTGCAGATCTCCTCCGAGACGCCGAGGGTGCGCAGGTGGCGGACGCCGTGGGACGGATGTTCCTCGGTCGCCGAGTGCGCGTCGTTGGGAAAACGTTCGTAGTCGAAGTCGTGCAGCAGGCCCGCCAGGGCCCAGGCTTCTTCATCGGCGCCGAACTTCCGCGCGTACGCGCGCATCGCCGTCTCGACAGCGAGCATGTGCTTGCGAAGCGATTCACTCTGCGTCCATTCGCAGACGAGGGACCAGGCGGCTTGGCGATCCATTGGGAGAGAGGGGTGCGGGGTGCGGGGGTGGTGCAGGGTGCAGGGAACAGGGTGTGGTGCGGGGTACGGAGTGCGGGGGGTGGTGCGGGGTGCAGGGTACAGGGGGTGAATTGTACCCCCGTGTGCGGGTGGGGAGAACAACCGCCACGGCGAGGCTAGCGCGGAGGGACGCGCCGGCCGCCCGAGGAGCCCGTACCACCTGTGCCGCCGCCGGTGCCGGTTGGCGCCTCCGGCCGACGTCCGCCGGCGCCGCCCCCTGGGCGCAGCGTGGGATTCTTCACCGATTCCGGCACCTCGGCCCACTGCTCCGCCGTCAGGGTCCTTTGAATGGACTTGGTCGCTTCGACGTAGCTGTTGCGCGCCTCCTGGAGCAGCGGCTGGAGCTTGGGGAAGAGCGTCTGCAGGTCGCCGCCGCCCTTCGCCTCCTTCTGCATCTGCGCCTCAAGCCGCTTGGTGACCGCCGCCGTCCTGTCGCTGAGCGAATCGCCGATAGCCTTGAGCGCCTCCACCTGGGGTGAGGTCAGCTTCAGCGTCTCGCGCAGATCGAGAATCGGACGGATCGGATCGGGGGCCAGCCGCCGCGCGAGTGTGCGCACGTCGAGGCCCGGCCGGCGGTTGGCGCCGGCGTTGAGCATTCCCTCGAGCAACTGGCGCTGGCGGTCCACGCCGACCTGCAGGCGTGCCGTGAGCGAAACCTGGAATGGATTGCGCAGCGCCGAGCGTGAGAGGGCATTGCTCCCGAACCGCTCGTTGACGACGTAGCGGAACGCGTTGGCCGACGGGTCGAAGCCGCGCACGTACAGCAGCGTGTTGTCCGCAAAGGTGGGCTGACCCCAGCCGCGCAGATGGTCGGCGCCGTGCAGCAGCTGGTCGAGTCCGGCGAGCGGGTTCACCAGCCCCACCTGCAATTGCAGGCGGCGGCCGATCGTCGGGCCGAGCCGCGGGCGGAGGTTGAGCTGCAGGTCGAGCGACGTGTACCACGGCGTCCGGCAGCTGTTGCGATCTGCAATGCGTCCCAGTTGCGCGCGCAGGCAGTCACGCGCGGAGCCCGGCGCCGCGGCGAGCAGTCGCTGCATGCCATTGGAGACGGCGGAGTCGACGGCCGTTCCGGGATCAAAGACGAAGGCGCGGTCGTTGCGCGAGCCATCCCCGTTGATGTCGCCGCCGACACGCGGCGTGTACGGCTGGCCCGACTGCACGCGCAGCACGCCGGTGATGTCGAGCCACGGGCGCGCCAGCCAGGTGAGCGATCCGTTGAGACCATGCCGGCGTTCCAGGTCGCTGGTCGTGGCGAGCAGGATGTTGGGATCGCCGGCCGTGGTGGGCGACGCGAATCCGCCCTGCGCGCTGCCGCCGGAGAAGCTCGACTGATCGGTGGACCGCGTGAAGGTGTACGAAAGGTTCCAGATGAGTTGCCGGAACGAGTTGCCGTTCAGCGACGTGGTGACCTGCGTGGTATGCGACGCGAGCGGCGAGGCCACCCGCAGCACGTAGCCGTACTCGGGATGGATGCGTGAGGCGGCCAGCGTGGTGACGCCGGTGCGAGGGATGATCGTTGCGGCCGGCACGAAGACCGGGCGATTGCCCTCGCGCGCCAGCCGGAACCGCGGCGTCTCCGACAGGTTCAGGTCGGTGACGCCATACAGGCTGGTGCCAAGCGAGTACGACGCGTCGACGCTCGCGTTGTAGCGCTGCCGGAAGCGCTTCGACAGCCCGAGCGACCCGCGAACGGAACGAGGCGTGGCGAAGTCCGGGGCGAAGGTGGTGACATTCGGCCGCGTGCGACTCAGCGGCACGCCGGGTCCGGAGCCGTCCGCGCACGTCATCGGAATGGTCGAGAAGTCGCGCAGGTAGGCACTCCAGTCGGGCGTCGGGACCGCGCTCCCGACGCAGACGAGCTGGGTCTCGCCGCCCGGCATGCCGGTGGCGTCGATCGCTGACGAGAAGAGTTGCGTTGGCGCACGGCCTCGGAACTCGCCGATGCCGCCGCGCACGATCCACGGCTGCGGCACTTGCGGCGTCGGAGCGTTGGGCACGGCGCCGCCGAGCAGTCCTGCGAGACCGCCCATGGCGCCGCCGGGACGTCCGGTGCGCCGTCCGGTATCTGGAGACAGTCCGAGCGTCAGCGTGAAGCCGATGCGCGGGCTGACGCGCACATCGGCGGGAATGCGATCGGTGCGCAGGTCGAACTTGGCGTCGATGTCCGGATTGTAGGCGGGCTGGCCATCGATGGCGCTCCCCTCACCACGCAGTCCATAGGTGAGTTGAAAGGCGCGATTCGGCCGCCAGATGTCACCGACGTAGATGGCCGCGCTGACCGCGCCGCCCGAACGCTGCGCCGGGGCGAACGACCGGCTGAATTGACTCGGCCGGTTGGCATCGAAATCCGCGAGCGACAGAAACTGAAAATTCCCCGACCGATTGGAGCCCGCCGTCGTGCGGAAGCCCGAGCGATCGAGGAGCCCGCCCAGCTTCCAGCGGTGCTTGCCGCCACCGGAGAGCCACGAGAGTTCGTCCGTGACCTCAAGCTGGTTCGACGCATTGTCGTTGGGCAGCGCGCTGTTGCCGCCAAAATCGAGGCCGCTGATCGCCACCTGGCCGTTCGACAGCGTGCTGCCGACCAGCACGCGTCCTTCGGGAAGGCGGAGATACGGATTGGCGCCCCGCGTCTCGAGGCTGTACGAACCCTTGAACTCGTTCAGGAACTGGCCGACGACCGACGAGAGCGAGACGAGCCCACCGACACCGCTCTCCTTCTGCTCCCCGGCGTGCGTGGGCACGCTCTGCGCGGAGCTGCGGAAGCCATCGAGCATCGTCCCCGACATATTGGCGCGCACCGAGAGGGAGTGCGCCTCCGAGAGTTGCTGGTCGACGCGCAGGATGCCGGTGGCGTTGTCGTTGACGCGATCGTCGGGGACGAGCGCGTTGCGCAGCGGCAGGCCGTAGCGGGTGAGCAGCGACAGGAAGCGCGCCGCCGAGTCGGGCTGCACGTTGAGCGCTTCAAGCGTCTGCGTGCCGGCGCCCATCAACGACTGCAGGGCATCGAGGCGACGACGCAGCTGGAAGCCGGCGAACCAGAAGGTGCGGTCGCGCGCGATGGGCCCGCCCACGCCGCCACTCACCTGATGCTGCGTGTAGGCGCCGCTGTACGAAGTCGAGTTGTCACCCGTGGCGAACTCGAGCTCCGGGTCGCGCAGGGCGTAGGCGAGCGATCCGGAAACGTCATTGGTGCCGCCTCGTGTGGTGGACGCCACCTGGCCGCCGGTGAACCGGCCGCGGGCGATGTCGTACGTGCTCGTGATGACGCGCGTGGATCGCACCGCCTCGGCGGGCACCGATCCGCCAAATGACAAACCGTCCAGCGTGACGAGATTCTGGTCGGCGCGCTGTCCGGCCACGGAAAAGCCGGCCGCGGTGGAGTCGGTGCCGCTCTGCCCCAGCACGCCCGGAGAGAGCGCGGCGATGGCATTCACATCGGACGCGTCGATGGGAAGGCGCAGCAGCTGCTCGCCGGTCAGGGCGCGTTCGGTGCTGCCGGGCGTCGGTTGGTTGTCGTTGGAACGCGGCGTCTGCCGGGCGCTGACGGTGACGGTGCTCAGAACCGTCGGCGACAGGCGAAAGTCGGCAACGAGGCGGTCCTCATCGGAGAGGCGGATAAGGCTCACCGTTGCCGGCTGCAGCCCGATGGCGCGCGCCGTCACGTGGTACATCCCGCCGCCGTCAGGGAAGAGCAGCGTGTACTGTCCCTTCTCGTTGGTCGTGCGCACTCGCGTGACGCCCGTCTCCACCGACGTCACCTCGATGCGCGCATTCGCCACCGGAAGGTTCTCGGCGTTGCGCACCGAGCCCGTGATGATGTCGGTGGTCGCGCCAACCTGCCCGGCCGCGACATGCGGTACGAGCAGCAGGAGCAGCGACGGCAGGACGATGCGAAGGTTCATCAACGGAAGCATGCCACGCGGTAGGCGCGCGCGTTGGATGGAAGGCAGGGGGACACGCCGTCGGACGCGCGGGGCGCGACGGCGTCAGCTCACGGCCGCACGGCCGGCGGGCGTGGCCAGTCACCGGGACCGCGGTTCGACGGAGCGCCGTCCGGGTAGCGCCGGCGCCGCTCGGCCTCGCGCTTGGCGCGCGCCGCGTCGAGCACCGTGCGCTGCGCCGGCGTGAGGATGCTGTCCATCGAGCGCTTCGTCTGCGCCATCAGCGAGTCGATGGCCGGCTGCGTGGACTTCCGGATCTCGCGGAAGCCGCGCATCTGGCGTTCGATCAGCGTGTCGATGCGCACGGCCTGCGCCTCGGTGAGCTTCAACTCGGCGGGCAGCATGGCACTCGGGCGGCGCGGGGTTCCGCGTCGCTCGCCGCGCCAAGTACCGGCCCGTTCGGCCCAGGCGCGCGGACGAAGCACCGTGCGCTCGAGCGCCACGCCGCCAATCAACCCGGCGAGGGCGACGATCAGCAGCACGCCGACAGCCAACAGGCGCGTCGCCCGCGGCGGCGGTGCAAGCGGCGTCTCTTCCGCCGCGTCGAACGAGGTCTTGTCGGTCATCGATCCACCGCCATCGCAATGAGGAACTCCGTCGAATCGGGGCCGAGGACGGCGTCGGTGACTGCCGTGCGCGAGCCGCCGGCGACCGCGCCCCGCAGGTCGGCAGCGGCCGCCTGCGCGGCGAAGTCCGCCTCGGTGCGCACCGACCGGTTCAAGATGACCGCGGCGATCAGTGCCGCGGCGATGCCGATCGGCACGGCCGCGCGACCGTAGCGCGCCACCCATCCATACCACGGCGTCTCGACACGACGCATCCGGCGGAAGCGAGCGGCGACCGCGATGCGCTCACGGAGCCGCTCCTCACGCAGCAGCGCGCCAAGCACGGGATCGGGCGCGGGATCCCGCGCCAGGAACTCGTCGGTTGGGTCGAACAGGTCGTTGTTCATGTCATCCCCTCGTCCCGCAGCGGTGCCAGCGATGCGCGCAGGCTCTTCTTGGCCTGATGCAGGTGCCACCGCACATTCTCGGGCGTCAGGCCGAGGTGTTCGGCAATCTCGGCGCCCTTCCATCCTTCCACTTCGAATAGCATCACGATCTCGCGCTGCCGCGGCGTGAGGGCCGCCAGCGCCGCGTCGAACCGTTCCCGCACCTCCGTCCGCACCATCTCTTCGTCGGGCTGGGCGTCGGGCGATGCGGCATCGAACGGTTCGGGTTCGGTGTATCGCACGCGCCGGGCGCGCAGCTGATTGATGCCCAGGTTGCGCAGCAGCGTGAAGAACCATGGCCCGAACGGCCGGCCGGGGTCGAGCAGCGGGAGGCGGTCGAGCGCGCGCAGGAAGGCGTCCTGCACGAGATCTTCCGCATCACTGCGATCCCCCAGCAGCCGTTCAGCGGTTGCGAGCGCGCCCGGGAGATGGCGACGGACGAGCGCGTCGAACGCCGCCGGGTCGCCGCGCCGTGCGCGGGCGACCAACGCCGATTCGTGGGCGTCGGAGGCCGGCTCGCGGGTGGGCTCTCGCATCCAATTCCTCAAACACGCAACCGGGCGCGGTCGTTAGCCGCGCCCGGTGCCGGGGAGAATCCCACGAAGGTCATCACGCAGCCGGCGGCCGTCCGCCGCCTCGTCGGCCGCCGACGTCACCGGCACGCTCACCGCGGCTGTTGACGCTGCGCTGCGCGCCGGCGATCGCGGGGAGCGCGGCGAGGGTGATTGCGAACAGGGTGTGGTGGATGCGCACGTGGCCGCTCCGTTGGGGCCGCATTGAGGGTACGACTCTAGAATGCCAACCGCCGATCCAACGCGCGAGGGGGCGCGAGCGCTGATCGACGCGGTGCGTGCGCCCCGGGCGCGCCCTAGTGCCCGCCGTCGCGTATCACCAATCCGCGCGGGCGCCCGTTGTGCCAGAACAGCATCAGCGGAAGCGAGGCCATCAGCACGAAGCCGCTGATCCAGTAGATGCGCGAGAAGGCGAGCACGCTCGCCTGCACGCCGACCGTGCGGTCCATGATGGCGAGCGCCTGCTGGTGCGCCACCGACAGGCTCGCTCCCTTGGCGGTCAGCGCGTGCGTCATCGCCTCCATCCGGGCCTGGACATCGGGCGCCGTCGCCACGAGATGGTCGGCGAGCAGCGCCTTCTTGGCCTTGGTGATGTGACTCAGCAGCGTCGCCATCACGGCGATGCCGATGGATCCGCCGAGCTGCCGCGTGAGGTTGAACAGCCCCGTGCCGTTCGCCATGTCGCGCGGCGCGAGTTCGGCGAGCGCGATGGAGTTGAGCGGGATGAACATCATCCCCATCGCCACGCCGCGCAGGATCAGGGGCCAGAACAGGTCGTGCGCGCCGCTGTCGAACGACAGGAACGCGAGCTGGTACATGCAGACCCCGAAGAGCGATCCGCCGACTAGGATGATCGGACGCCCATCGGGGAGCATGCGCAGCCGACGCCCCATCACCGCCATCGTCACCGCCGACGCAATCGCGCCGGGAAGGATCACGAGGCCGGTCTGGTTGGCGGTGAGGCCGTGCAGGCTCTGCAGGAAGATGGGAAGGACGAAAACCGAACCGAACAACGCGAAGCCAAGCACGGCCCCCATCAGCACGCCGGTGGCGAGCTGCCGGTTCGTCAGCAGGTGAAAGTTGATGACTGGCTCGTCGGTGCGCAGTTCATGCCAGACGAGCCAGATGAACGAACCGGCAGATACGACCGCCAGCGTCGTCACGAAGCCCGAGTCGAACCAGTCGTAGCGCTCGCCGCGCTCGAGCATCCACTGCAGCGACCCGATAGCCACGGTGAGCAGTCCGATGCCCAGCCAGTCCACCTTCTCGGCGCGCTCCTGGTGCTCGGAGTCGGTGACGTACGTCCAGACGAGCGCGGCGGCGAACAGGCCGAGCGGCAGGTTGATGTAGAAGATCCAGGGCCAGTTCCAGTTGTCGACGATGAAACCGCCCAGCGTCGGGCCCAGCGTGGGCCCGACCATGATGCCGATGCCGAAGATTGCCTGGCCGATGCCCACTTCGTGGGGAGGGAACGCCTCCCACAGCGTGGACTGCGCCGTGGAGAGCAGCGCCCCGCCGCCGATGCCCTGCACGACGCGCCAGAAGACGAGCCCCCAGAGCGATGTGGCGGCGCCGCAGAAGAATGACGCCGCCACGAACAGGAGAATCGAGAACGTGAGGTACCGGCGACGCCCGAAGTACGCCGACAGCCACGCGGACATCGGGATCACAATAACGTTGGCAATGATGTACCCGACGCTCACCCACGAGATCTCGTCGAGCGTGGCGCCGAGATTCCCCATCATGTGGGGAATGGCGACGTTCACGATGGACGTGTCGATGAGCTCGAGCACCGCCGCCATGGTGACGGCGGCGGCGATCAGGTACTTGTGCTGGTACTTGTCGGGGGGCGAGGGTTGCACGAGTTCGAGACGGGAGACGGAAGACGGGAGACGGAAGACAGACGCGTGCTTACTTCACCTGCACGTTCGCGATGACGCTCATGCCCGGGCGCAGCGGCCGATCCGGGCCGCAGCCCTTGGTGACGGCGATTCGCACCGGTACGCGCTGCACGACCTTGGTGAAGTTGCCGGTCGCGTTATCGGGAGGGAGCAGCGCGAAGCGCGCGCCGGTGGCCGCGCCGAGGCTCTCGACCTTTCCCTCGGCCGCACAGCCGGGATAGGCGTCGACTTCGAGCGCAACCGGCTGCCCGACCTTCATGTCGGAGAGCTGCGTCTCCTTGAAGTTCGCCGTAACCCAGCTGTTCAGTGCGTCAACGAGGGTGAGGAGCGGCTGACCCGGCGAGACGAGCTGTCCGACTTCCACCTGCTTCTTGGACACGACACCGGTGAGCGGGGCGCGGGCGCTCGTGTACGAGAGCTGCAGCCGGGCATTGTCGAGCGCCGCGCGCGCGGCCGCGAGCCGCGCCTGCGCGAGCCGCGTGCCGGCCTGCGCGCCGATGTACTGCGCATCCGCCGACCGCGCCTGCCGCTCCACCGCCTGCAGGGCGGCGTTCGCCTGGTCAAACGCCGACTGCGCGGCGTCGAGCTGCTGACGGCTGACGATCTGCCGGCCGACGAGTTCCCTGGCACGCGCCAGATCGGCGGTCGCCTTGGCCACCTGCGCGCGCGCGGCATCGATCTGGGCGGCCACGACCTGCTGCTGCCCTTCCGCGCCCTTGAGTTGCGCGCCGGCCTGGCCGGTGGCGCCGGCCACCGAGGCGGCCGCGTCGTACTCCGCCTGCGCCTGCACCACGCGCACCGCGTACTCGGTGCTGTCGATGCGAACCAGCAGGTCGCCTTCCTTCACCGGCTGGTTCTCGGCCACGGCGAGCTGCGAGACGTAGCCGCCAACCTTGGCGAGCACCGGGACAATGGAGGCATCCACCTGCGCATTGTCCGTGCTCTCGTGCGCGCGGCGGTACATCGCGGTCTTGCCGACCCAGAAGAGGACGCCGGCGGCGGCGACGATGATGATTGGGATAAGAGGCTTCTTCATACGATTGATGATTGGGAATTCGGATTGCGATCCACGATTGCGATCAGTGATTGCGACTTGCGATTACGGCAGTTCGGTGACGGTGCCCTCGGCGCGCGCGAGTGTGACGCGCGCGGTCTGGTATGCGGCGCGGGCGTCGACCACTTGCGTGCGCGCGGCGTTGATGCCGAGCGAGGCAGTGATGACGTCGGCGTTGCCGGAGACGCCGGCGGTGAAGCGGGCGCGCGCCTGCTCCAGCTCCTGCTGGGCGAGCGCGAGGCGGTCCTCGGCGGCGGCGAGCATCTCGCGCGCCGTGTTGAGATCGAGAAGCGCGGTGCGAACGTCGATGGCAGCCTGCGCCTCGAGATCGCGACGGCGGGCATCGGCCTCGCGAACCGCGGCGCGCTGCTCCTGCACGCGCCCCTCGCGGCGGAAGCCGTCAAAGATGGGAATCGAGACCTGCAGGCCCCAGCTGTAGGTATTCAGCAGGTGCGCGCTCGATGGGCCGATGGCCCCCTGGTCGCCGAAGAGGCCGAGGGTGGGGAGGCGTTCGAGGCGCGTGGCCGCGACGTTGCGCTCGGCGGCGACCTTCTGCTCGTTCGCCGCGCGAATGTCCGCGCGGCGCGCAACGGCAATCCGGGTTCCTTCGTCGACCGAGGGAAGCGGTGCGCCGACCGGCAGCGCGAAGAGCGAGTCGCTCAGCACGAGCTCTGCCGCGGGGTCGATGCCGGCAATGCGGCGCAGGTCGAGCCGCGCGCGATCGCGGTCGGCGCGCGCGCCGATGAGCTGCGCGTGCGCCAGCGAGAGCTGGCTGCGCGCGCGCGTGACGTCGAGGGCGACCCCCACGCCGGCCTGCAGCTGCTCGTTGGCGATGGTGAGGAGTTCGGCGGCCAGCGTCGAATCGGCGAGCCGGGCGCTGAGTACGGCGTCGGCGCGCGCCGCGCGCACATAGGCATTCGCAGCAAGCGCGGCCGCCTGATCGCCGGCACCAGTGGCCTCGGCTTCGGCGACGCGCACCTGCTGGCGCACGGAACCCAGCTTCGCGGCCACCGAGAGGTCGAGCAGGTTGGCTTGGGCTCGGCCGCGCAGGTCGAGGACCTTGACCGGCGGGAGGATCACCCCGTTGGGATCGAAGTACGGCCTGCCACTCGGATCACGGAACGAGAAGCCGAACGTGGCCGTGTTCATGTTCCGTTCGCTTTCGCCGGCGGCCGCCGAGAGCGTCGGGAAGAGCAGCGACCGTGCCTGGCGGACGCGGGCATCGGCCTGGTCGATGCGCGTGCGCGCGATGACGGCGGCGCCGCTCTGCGTGGCCGCGAGCCGAGCCGCGCCGCCGAGCGTGAGCGTGACGGGAGATTGCGCGGCGAGCGCCGCGGGGAGCAGCACGAGCGCGGCGGGGAGCAGATGACGTGACAGGTTCATGAGGTCGGGCCGGTGAACGCGGGATTTCGAAGCGCGGCGAGCGCGAAGTCGACGATGGTGTCGATCAGCTCTCCGCGATCCGCCTGCTGGTATTCGGGACGGATGGAGCCGCTGGAGATCCACTGGCGATGCATCACGACGAGGGCGTTGACGAGGCCCACGGCGCGACGAGGATGGATGGGGCGAAACTCGCCGCTGCGGACGCCGCGTTCGATGACCTGCTGCAGCATCGCCCAGTTGCGATCGATGACTTCGCGATTGTAGAACTCCAGCAGTTCCGGGTGCCGCGGCAGCTCGGACATCAGGATGCGATACCACCGGTCGAAGCGCGGCTGCGCGGTGAGCGCCCAGCGGCGGCGCAGCGTGCGTTCCAACTCATCGCTGGCGGAGCCGGGCGGCGACGCCGACTCCGCGTCAGTGAGCTGCTGACCGATGGTATGCCGCACCACGGCCTTGAAGAGCTCTTCCTTTGAAGGGAAGTAGAGATAGATGGTGCCCTTCGAGACGCCGGCGCGATGCGCGATATCCTCGAGCTTGGCGGCCGAGAATCCGTGCTCGGAGAACGTCTCGAGGGCCGCGTCGATCAGTTGCGTGGGGCGTTCGTCGGGGAGACGGCGCCAGCGCGGATCCGGAGCGGCTTCAGTCGTGGACATTCAGAACCTTCATCAAATGACTCACGGGTCATGTACAGGAATGGAAAGGCTGGGCTCGTAGCCCAGCCTTACTGACTGGTTAGTAAGTTAATAACACTCAGCGTGCTGTCAAGATAGGGAGGCTCCCCGGCAGATGGCTTACTAATGGTCGTCAGGCGACGCGATTGTGAGCCCGAGCGCCGCAGCGGAGGCTGTGGGACGAGCACCGCTACCCCGCGACTGGATCTCGACGCACATTCGGTCTGACTTCTCGACCCTTTCACCTCGGTCGCCATGCGCCTTGCCCGCACGTTTTTCGCGCTTCTGCTGCTCGCCGCGCCCGCCCTGCCGGCACAGGAATCCGACGCCGCGTTCATCAAGGCGAACTACACCAAGCACATCGCGCGCATTCCGATGCGCGACGGCGTGAAGCTGTTCACCATCTACTACGTGCCGAAGGATGCGGGCCCCGGGCGCACTTACCCGATGGTCATGGAGCGCACCTGCTACTCCATCGCGCCGTACGGCGAGAACGAGTACCCGGCGCAGCTCGGCCCCAACCGGTTCATGATGCGCGACAAGTACATCGTCGTGTACCAGGACGTGCGCGGCCGGTTCATGAGCGAGGGGAAGTGGACGAACGTTCGCCCGATCATCGACCACCCGTCGGGACCGTCGCAGATCGACGAGGCGACGGACACATACGACACCATCGAGTGGCTGCTCAAGAACGTGCCCAACCACAACGGACGCGTGGGACAGTGGGGGATCTCGTACCCGGGCTTCTTCACGACGGCCGGCATCCTCTCGCGCCACCCGGCGCTCAAGGCCGCGTCGCCCCAGGCGCCGGTGACGGACTTCTACTTCGAGGACTTCCACCACAACGGCGCGCTCACGCAGGGCTACTTCTACACCTACCCGGTCTTCGGATTCGACTCGCCCACCGGGCCGACGTCGCAGCCGTGGTTCTTCAGCAAGATGATTCAGGAAGGGCTCCCGGCCGACTACGACTTCCAGCTCCGGTTGGGCGCGCTGAAGCACACGACGGAGCGCTACTACAAGGACAACTACTTCTGGCAGGAACTCGTCGAGCACCCGAACTACGACGCGCACTGGCAGGAGCGTGCCATCGCGCCGCACCTGCGTGACGTGAAGGCCGCCGTGATGACCGTCGGCGGCTGGTACGATGCCGAAGATCTCTACGGCCCGCTCAAGGTCTACAAGACCATCGAGCAGAAGAACGCGGGCATCTACAACACGCTCGTCATGGGGCCGTTCCGCCACGGCGGCTGGGCGGCGCAAGGCGTCGTGCACACGCTGCACGGCGACATCTGGTTTGGCGATTCGCTCGAGACGAAGTTCCAGCGCGACGTCGAAGCTCCCTTCTTCCAGCACTTCCTGAAGGGCGCGGGGGACGGCAAGACCGGCCTGCCCGAGGCGTACATGTTCGACACGGGCAAGAAGGAATGGGTGCGCTTCGCCAAATGGCCGGCCGACCATTCGCAGTGGAAATCGCTCGCGTTCCAGGCCGGCGGGAAGCTCGGCCTCGACGTGGCGCCGGACACGGGCAGCGACTCGTACGTCAGCGATCCGGCGAAGCCGGTGCCGGGGCGGTGCGTGGGCCCGAGCATCGAAGGGTTCACCATGTACCAGTACATGAGCGACGACCAGCGCTGCTTCAGCACGCGTCCGGACGTGCTCACGTACGAGACCGAGCCGCTCGCCGAGGACGTCACGCTGGGCGGCGAGATCAAGATCCGGCTTCGCGTGGCAACGACGGGAACCGATGCCGACTTCGTGGTCAAGCTGGTGGACGTCTACCCGCCGACTGAAAAGGACCATCCGTACCTGCCGAGCAAGAACATCCACCTGGCGGGCTACCAGCAGATGGTGCGCAGCGAGATCATGCGCGCCCGCTGGCGCGATGGCTTCGAGACGCCCAAGGCGCTCGTGCCGGGCGAGGTGACCGAAGTGCCGTTCGCGCTGCAGGACGTCCTGCACACGTTCAAGCAGGGGCACCGCATCATGGTGCAGGTGCAGAGTTCGATGTTCCCGGTCTTCGACCGCAACCCGCAGAAGTTCGTGCCGAACATCTTCACGGCGGATGACAGGGACTTCATCAAGGCGACGCAGACGGTCTACCGTAACAGCAGCATCCAGGTGCAGGTGCTGGGAGCGGAACTCAAGCCATAGCGGCCGGCCGATGGGGCGAGGGGCGCGACGACATTCCGTCGTCGCGCCCCTCGTTCGCTTGGCGGTGATCGCGCCGCCACACTTACCGCGCCTGCCGGGCCGGCGCAGATTTTCCGCGTCACCCTCGCTCGGGACTTCCATGTCATCTCGCCACTTCTCCCTCGCTGCCGCGGCGCTGCTGTCGCTCGCGGCGTTTTCGTTTTCAGCCGGCGCGCAGCAGGGCAAGCGTGCGCCAGCTCCCGCACCGGCGGCCGCCACCCCGTCGGCGGACGCGTGGAAGGACCTGCATTGGCGCAACATCGGCCCGGAAGGGAATCGCTTCTCGGCGGCCGCGGGGATTCCCGGCGACCCGCTGACGTACTACGTGGGCGCCGCCTCGGGCGGCATCTGGAAGACGACCGATGGCGGCACGAACTGGCGACCGCTCTTCGACGCGCAGCCGGTGCAGAGCATCGGGTCCATTGCCGTCGCGCGTTCCGACAAGAACGTCGTGTGGGTGGGGACGGGCGAGGGAAAGATTCGCAGCCACATCTCGGTGGGGCAGGGCGTCTACAAGTCCACCGATGCCGGTGAGACGTGGCAGTTGATGGGGCTTGAGAAGACCTCGCGCATTCCGCGCATGGTCGTCCACCCCAGCGATCCCAACACGGCGCTCGTCTGCGCGCTCGGTCACGCCTACGGCCCGCAACCGGAGCGCGGCGTGTACCGCACCACCGACGGCGGCGTCTCGTGGACGCGCGTGCTCTTCGTGGACGAGAACACCGGCTGTTCGGACCTGGCGATGGATCCGTCGAACCCGCGCGTGCTCTTCGCGGGAATGTGGCAGCTCGAGATCCACACATGGGGGCGCACCAGCGGCGGCCCCGGCGGCGGGCTGTTCGTGTCGCGCGACGGCGGCACCACCTGGACGCGGCTCAAGGGGAATGGCCTTCCCACCAAGCCCGTGGGCAAGGTGGCGGTGGCCATTGCCAACTCCAACCCGCAGCGGGTCTATGCGCTGATCGAGACGGGTGACGGCCTCCCCTGGAACGGCGAGCCGACGGAAAGCGGCCAGCTCTGGCGCTCCGATGACGGCGGCCGTCAGTGGACGCTGATCAGCCGCGATCGCAACGCGATGGGGCGCGCGCACTATTACTCGCGCATGGCCGTCGCCACCGATGACGAAGACGAGGCGTATTTCCTCACGAACGGATTCGCCAAGTCGATCGACGGCGGCCGCACTCTTACGACGCTGCCGCGCGGCCTGGCGCCCGGCGGCGACCATCACGACATCTGGATCGACCCGACGAACGCCAACCGGATGATCGTGGCGCACGACCAGGGGCTCTCCATCTCGCAGAACCGCGGCAAGACGTGGTACCGCCAGCGCCTCACCAACGCGCAGATCTACCACGTCACCGTGGACAACATGATCCCGTACAATGTGTTCGGGAACAAGCAGGACGAGCCGACGTACCGCGGGCCGAGCAACAGCCGGCTGCCGAGCGGACGCATCGCCCGCGGGCAGTGGCATGCCGTGGGCGGCGGCGAGAGCGGATGGGCCACGCCGGATCCGGTGGACCCGAACATCATCTGGTCCACCGCCTCGGGGTCGGGGATGGTGGGCGGCATCGTCGTGCGGTTCGAGGAGAACCGGCGGCAATTCCGCACGGTGGAGATCTGGCCAAAGCAGTCGAACGGACCGGCTGCCGGGGTGAAGTACCGCTTTGTCTGGGATTCGCCGCTGCAGATCTCGCCCTGGGACCACAACACCATCTACGTCGGGAGCCAGCACATACACCGCACGCGCGACGGCGGGCAGAGCTGGCAGGTGATCAGCCCCGATCTCACGCTCAACGACCGCAGCAAGATGGGAAGCTCCGGCGGCTTGACGCCCGACAATATCGGCGTCGAGTATGCGGGGGTGGTGTACTCCATCGCGGAATCGGCCAAGGAGCGCGGGTTGATCTGGGCCGGGACCAACGATGGCCTGGTGCACGTGTCGCGCGACACGGGCGCGACGTGGACCAACGTGACGGCGAACATCCCCTCGCTGCCGGTCTGGGGATCGGTGCGCAGCATCGCGCCCTCGAAGTACGATGCCGCCACGGCGTATCTGGCGGTGGACTTTCACCAGATGAACAACCGCGACCCGTTCGTCTACAAGACGACGGACTACGGCAAGACATGGAAGGCGATCACCAACGGACTGCCGCGGGACAACCTGAGCTATGCGAAGGTCATTCTCGAGGATCCGGTGCGCCGCGGCCTGCTCTACCTCGGCACCGAGAACGGCATCTACGTCTCGTTCGACGCCGGCGAGCAGTGGATGCCGCTGCAGGCCGACCTGCCGCACGCGCCAGTGTCGGGGATCGTGGTGCAGGAGCACTTCAACGATCTCGTGATCTCAACCTACGGCCGCGGCTTCTACATCCTCGACGACATCGGGCCGCTGCAGCAGCTCACGCCCGAGGTCACGAACGCTGCATCGCACCTCTTCGCGCCGCGCGCGGCCTACCGGTTCCGGACCATCACGGCGCCGTCGTCGTCGTACGACGACCCGACGACGGGTGAAGATCCGGCGTACGGCGTGAGCATCAACTACTGGCTGAAGGCGCCGGCGGAGAAGGCGCCGGTAATCACGATCCTCGACGCGCAAGGGCGCACGGTGCGCACGTTGCGCGGCACGAACAGCGCCGGCATCAACCGCGTGACGTGGGACCTGCGCGACGAGCCCAGCCGGGAGACGCGCCTGTACACGAGTCCGCGTTACGCGCCGTACATCGCCGTCGGCCCCGAAGGGCGCGTCGCGCCGGGAACCTCCACGCTGTCGCTGCTCGTCGCGCCGGGGACGTACACGGTGAAGCTCGCCGCGGGCGGCGCGGAGCAGACGCGGTCGCTCGAGGTGCGCAAGGATCCGAACACCGCCGGCAGTGCGGCCGACCTCGTTGAGCAGACGCGCATGCTCGAGGCGATCCGCGCCGACCTGAACAGCGGGGCGTCGGCCGTCACGCGCGCCGAAGTCGTGCGGGCCCAGCTCGCCGCGCTGCGGCGTGTGGCCACCGACGCCGAGGTGCAGCGCGCCGCGGATGCGCTCGACACGAAGCTCGCCGACGCCGAGATGCCGCTGGTCGACCTGCGGCAGACCGGCGGCGGACAGGACGGCGTGCGCTTCGCGGCGGCGCTGCTCGCCAACCTCGGGTATCTCGCGAACGGCCTGGCCGGCGGCGACTTCCGTCCGACGAACCAGCAGGTGGAGGTGCAGGCGCTGCTGAAGGATCTCGTGCGCACGAACGTCGGCGCCATCGAGGCGCTGTTGTCCAATGACCTTTCCGCGTTCAACGCGATGCTGAAGGCGAAGAACGTGCCGAACGTGATCAGTGGCAACGCGCCACCGGTGCCGTGACGACGGCGCTGGTCCAAGTAGGGCGACAATTTTGGCGTGCCCGCGTCGCCGCGCTCACTGCGGCGGGCGCGGCCGCCGCGACCCTCGCGGTGATCTCGGCTATGATGGCCTGCTCACCGCGCGTGGTCGTGGTGCCAACTGGACGCCCGGCACCGGCGACGGTTGCCGCGGCGCCCGCCGACGGACTGCATCCCGAGTTGACGCTCGTGGATGTCGCTACGCAGGGAGATGGTGACTGGCTGCGCTACCGCATCCCGGCGCTGACCGTCGCCCCCAACGGCAATCTGCTCGCGTTCTACGACGGGCGGCCGAGCATGCAGGACCTGCCCTCCCCCATCTCGTTGCTCATGCGCCGCTCGACCGATGGCGGGCGCACGTGGCAGGCGCCGCGAATCATCCGGTCGGCACCCGCTCCCGCCGGATTCGGCGATCCCTCGGCGCTGGTGGACCGGATGACGGGCCAGGTGTTCGTCTTTCATGCCGCGTCCATCGACGCCGGCTTCGGGAGCTCCACGACGGGGAGCGACGACGCCGATCCCAGGGTGCTGCACGCCGACTACGGCGTGTCGAGCGACAACGGCGCCACGTGGACCTACCGGCGGATCACCGCCGAGCTGAAGGCAGGCCACGCCGACTGGGCCGGCCTGTTCGCGGCGTCGGGAGAAGCGATTCAGATCCGGCGGGGACGCTACGCTGGCCGGCTGATCCAGCAGTACACGGTGCGCATCAAGAACAGCAATTATGCGTTCAGCGCCTACTCCGACGACCACGGTGCGACGTGGCACACGTCCGAGCCGGTGGGTCCGGGGGCCGACGAGAACAAGACGGTCGAACTGTCGGACGGGCGGATCCTGCTCAATGCGCGTGCCGCACCATTTCGCCTGATCGCCTTCTCGTCCGACGGCGGCGCCACGTACACGACGCTGGCGGCCGACACCGCGCTTCCCGACCCGGGCAACAACGGGTCGATCATTCGCGCGTTTCCGGATGCCGACCCGGCGGATCCGCGCGCTCGCATGCTGCTCTTCTCGAACGCTGCCAATCGGCAGGTGCGCCGCGACCTCACCGTGCGGTTAAGCTGCGACAACGGCGCCACCTGGCCCGTGAGCCGCATGGTCCAGACGGGCGCCGCCGCCTACTCCACGCTCACGCCGTTGCGCGGGCCCGATGGCCGACTCGGCGGTCGGTACGGCCTTCTCTATGAGCGAGACGGCTACCGTTACATCTCCTTCACGAGTTTCACGCTCGAGTGGCTGGGCGGCGGTTGCGGGGCGACCGCCACCGGTGCGCGCGAAGCGGCGGCTACGGCAAGCACGTCGACGCAGTCTACCGCATCGCTCGCGCTGCGACCCGTGATCGACGCCATCTACCCGAACGATCCGCCAGGCTTCCTGGGCGATCGCATTCAGCCGTGGGTCGAGGTGATCAACACCGGCACCGCGTCGCTGACGGACATCGCCATCACGGCCACCAAGGCCAGCGGCACGTGCCGATTTCAGTCGCTCGTCCCAGGCGCCACGACGGTCTGCCGCAACAACGCGCCATACCGGATCGTCACGGCGGCGGATCTCGCGGCCGGTTCGTGGGCGCCCGTCTTTCGCGCCACCGCCCGCGCGGGCGCGGCCATCATCGAGGGGAGCGCGGCGCTGTTTCCGGTGGAGTTGATCGAGCGACGCACCGCGACGCCACGCCATGCCACCACGTGGGTACCGACCGGCGTCTTCGAGTCCTCGTCGTTCGTTCGCGTGCCGCGAGTCGGCGCGCCGGGCGAGGCGCTCGCCGATGGCGCGCGGCTCGACCTGCTGGTGCCGCGCAACTCCCGGACTTCAGCGCAGCTGGTTGTCACGGCACCGGCTGAATTGAATCAATTGCGCGTCGATATCGGACCTCTCGTCTCGCGGTCGGGCACGAAGCTGCCAGCCACGACCGTCGAAGTCCGCTATCCGGACTACGTCGTCGACCTCGAAGCCGGCGGCCTGGTCGAGGACCCGCTTCGCGCGATGGCGTCGGTGGATGTCGAGGCCGGACGCAACCAGCCGGTCTGGATCACTGCGCGCGTGCCGGCCGCCGCTCGCCCGGGGATTTATGGCGCCGATGTCGTGGTGAAGAGCGCGGCGGGAGTCATCGGACGCTACCGCCTGCAGCTTGCAGTGCCGGAGGCGACGATGCGTCGCGTCGCCGACCGGCCGTTCGTGCTGGATCTCTGGGCGCACCCGGACGCGGTTGCCGATTACCTCCGCCTGAAACCGTGGAGCGACGCCCACTTCGCCGCGCTCGCCCCCTATTGGGCCGATCTCGCCGCAACCGGGCAGCGCGTCATCAACGTGGCGATCACGGAGGATCCCTGGCTGGTCGATCATCAGGGGACGATTCGCGCGCAGACCTGGAGTCCGTACCGCTCGACCGTCGATTGGCATTGGGACGGCGCGCGCTTCGCCTTCAACTTCGACGTATTCGACCGGCTCGTCAGCGATGCGCTCCGGGCCGGCATCGGCCCCGACATCCATGCATTCGGGCTGCTGCAGTTTCAGGGGCGGGATCGCATTGCGTACACCGACACGCGAACCGGAGAGCGACGGTCGGAGACCGTGGCGCTGGAATCGCCGCGGTATCGCGAGGCGTGGACGTCGTTTCTCGCGGCCTTCGAACAGCACCTGCAAGAGAAGGGCTGGCTTGAGCGCACGCGCCTGGCGTTCGACGAACAACCGCTGGCGCGGATGACTGCCGTGTTCGATCTGCTGCGCGCCGCCGGTCCGGCGTGGCCGAATCGCGTTGCGCTCGCGGCCAACTCGCTCGCCGAGGGCGACATCGCTCAGGTCATCGCCTTCAACTTCGCGTTTCTCGATCGCGTGCCGCAGGCGCTGATCGACCGCCGTCGCGCCGCCGGCCGCCGTACGCTGTTCTACACGTGGGCCGAGCCCGTCGCACCCAACACGATTACCGGGACGCCGCCGTACAACCTGCGCACGCTTCCCTGGGTGGCGGCGGCGCGCCACCTCGACGGCTACCTGCGCTGGAGCTACAACTCGTGGCCCCGTGACGTCTACGAACAGCCGAAGTTCCGCTATGCGCAGGGCGACGAGTATCTGGTGTATCCGGGTGCCGACGGACCGGTTTCGTCCATTCGGTGGGAACTCTTCCGTGATGGACTGGAGGATGTGGAACTGCTCGATCTGGCCGGGAAACAGACCGGCGGCAGCGCTCGTGCCGCCGAGGCGCTGGCAGCCGTGAACGCCGTCGGGTCGAGCGCGTCGGCCAGCTGGGCGTCGCTCGTCGCGCACCGCGCGCGCTTAATCGCGGCGCTCGCGCGGCCCTGAGTCCGTTTCGCTGGACTGCTTCGTTTCGCTGACTTCGTCGTGCAGCGCGCGCATCGCCGGCGTGTCGAGGTCGTCGAACTGCCCGCGCCGCGCCGCCCAAACGAAACCCGCCACCGCCACGAAGACGACGAGCAGGGCCAGCGGAAGAATCAGGTACAACACGCTCATGGGGCCGGCTCGGTGCGGGGGATGCCGGATGATTAAGCGCGGTCGGCCTCGGCCGCAACGCTCCCGAGGAACGTGCGACTGCGCCAGCTCGTCAGCACGACGCTGAGCGAACTCATCGGCATCAGCACCGCGGCGATGAGCGGATCGAGGATGCCGAGCAGGGCGAGCGTGGCGCCCAGCAGGTTGTACGCAATGGAGAAGATGATGTTGTTGCGGATCACGAGCATCGTGCGATGCGCGCCCTCCACCAGTTCCACCAGCGGCCGGAGTCCGGGGCGCGACAGGTAGACATCAGCCGCGCTCATCGACGCCTCGGCGCCGCCGTGGACGCCTACGCCCACCGTGGCGGCGGCAATGGCCGCGGCGTCGTTGACGCCATCGCCCACCATGAGGACGGTGCAGCGCGTGCGCGCCTCTTCCACGCGACGCAGCTTGCCCTCCGGTGAGGCGCCACCGATCGCATCGGCGAGGTCGATGCCCAGGCGCTGCGCCATGTCGCGCACCACCGCCGGATGGTCACCGCTGAGCAGCGCCACGCGCCAGCCGAGGGCGCGCAGGCGATCGATGGACGCGCGCGCGTCGGCGCGCAGCGGATCGCCAAAGCCGGCCCGCGCCACGACGGTGCCGTCCACCGCCACCCAGACGGGCGTCAGCCCTTCCTCGGCGAACGCGTCGATGCGGACTTCGGGAGCGTCGGCGGGACCGCCGATGCGGTGCGCCACGAACGTCGGTGCGCCGACCACCACACGATGACCCGAAACCGTGCCCTCGATGCCGCCGCCAGCAGTTTGCGTGACGTCCTGCGCCTCGAGCAATTCCAGCACCGGCCAGGCTTGCTGCACGGCGATGGCGATCGGATGGCTGCTTTCGCGCTCCAGCGCGG
The DNA here is from genome assembly GCA_036504815.1 of Gemmatimonadaceae bacterium. Lineage (NCBI taxonomy): Bacteria > Pseudomonadati > Gemmatimonadota > Gemmatimonadia > Gemmatimonadales > Gemmatimonadaceae > Gemmatimonadaceae bacterium. Next base: position 199,777 of record DASXUN010000030.1, read on the forward strand.
CCACCAGCGGCTTCGCGCTCTCCGCCCCTTCCCATCGCACCAGGCGCACCCGTCCTTCGGTGACGGTCCCGGTCTTGTCGAGCAGGATCAGCCCGGGATGGTTCAGCGCCTCGATGGCATCGCCGCCCTTGATGAGGATGCCCGCGCTCGCCGCGCGGCCGATGCCGACGGTGATGGCGAGCGGCGTGGCGAGCCCCAGCGCACAGGGGCAGGTGACGACCAGCAGCGCGATGGCGTTGTCAAGCGCGCGCGCCGGGTCGGTTTGCATGCCGTACACGTAGGTCACCGCGGCGACGACGAGCACGGCCGCGACGAACCATCCGGCAATGCGATTGGCCAGCTGCACCACCGGCGCGCGGCGGCGCGCGCTCTCCTCCATGCGGCGCAGCAGCGCGCCGAGGCGGCTCATCTCGCCCGCCTGCGTCACCTTCACCAGCAGGCGGCCGGTGAGGTTGACGGTGCCCGCGTAGACGCGCGTGCCGACGTCCACCGGCTCCGGACGCGGCTCGCCGGTCAAAAGTGAACAGTCCGCGGCGGAGCGCCCGTCGGTGACGTCGCCGTCGGCGGCGAACGTCTCCCCGGCGCGCACGCTCATCACCATCCCCGGCAGCAGCGCCTCGACCGGCACGCGGTGCTCGCCCTGCTCATCGACGACGCGCGCCGCGTTCGGCGCGAGCGACCCGAGCAGCTCTGCCGCATCGGCCGCGGCGCGCTGTCCGCGGTTCTGCAGGAAGCGGCCGCTCAGCAGCAGGAAGACGAGCGTGCCGACCGCGTCGAAGTAGATGGGACCGCTGCCGTTGATCGTGTTCACCGCGCCGCGCGTGAAGCCGGCGAGCAGGGCGATGGCGATGGGCAGGTCAATGTGCAGGCGGCGCGTGCGCAGCGCGGCGAGCGCGCCCTGGAAGAAGAGCCAGCCGGGTCCGAAGAGCGACGGAATGGTCAGCGCCAGCGAGATGATGCGGAAATAGCGCTCGTACTCGGCTTCCATGCCGCTGAACCAGCCGCTGTACTGCGCGAGCGCGAGCAGCATGATGTTGCCGGCGAGCGCGCCCGCGATGCCGATGCGCGTGAGCATCGCGCGGTCTTCCTTGCGGCGCATCTCCTCGGCGGCGACGCCGCGATACGGATGCGGCGGATATCCCAGCACGTCGAGCTGCTGCGCAATGGCGGCGAGCGAGACAGCCGTGGGATCCCACTCGACATGCGCACGGGCCCGCCGGATGTCGAGTTCGGCACGGACGACGCCCGACAGCAGCAGCGGCACGCGTTCCACCAGCCAGACGCACGACGAGCAGTGCACGCCCTCGAGGTAGAGCTCCGTGCTGCAGAGGCCGCCGCGCAGCCGCTTCACGTAGAGCGACTGGAATGCCTCGTGGTCGAACTCCTCGTACTGCTTGCCCGTGGGCCGGACGGGTGCGTCGCGCTTCTCGCCGAACGCGTAGTACTGGCCCAGGCCGTGTTCGTGGAGGATGGCGTACGCCGTGCGGCACCCCGTGCAGCAGAACTGGCGTTCGGCACCGGTCTCGATCAGCCCCGCCGGGACATCGAGTCCGCAGTGGGCGCAGCTGATGAGTGCGGGTGCGGGAGCGCCGGCGCCGGCCTGCGCGTCAGGGACGGTGCTCATGCGGGCGCTGAGCGGTGTCGGGAGTGACGGCGGGTGCCGGTTGTGCCAGCGATGCCGGCACCATCCGGCGCGCGTGCATTGCGACCCTGGCCGGATCCCTCTGGATGCCGCCGCCGAGCGAGTAGAGCCCGATGGCCACGAGGACCATCGCGCTGAAGACCGGCAGCCGATCGCGCAGCGGGCCCGCGAGGCGACGAAGCCCGACACCGATGGCGAGCATCATCGGGAGCGTACCGATCCAGAAGGCCGTCATCACGAGCACCGCGTCACGCACCGTGCCCGTCGCCGCGGCGGTGATCACGAACGCGTAGAGCCAGCCACAGGGCAGCAGCGTGGTGAGCAATCCGACGGTCAGTGCTCGGGCGGTCGGCGCGAGCTCGCGCACGTCGCGCAAGCGCGCCGCCATCCACCGCTGCGCGCCGGCGAGCGGCGCCGGCGTCGGCACCTTCACGCCGCGGATGACCAGCAGCTGCACGACACCCCACGTGATCATCAGGATGCCGGCCAGCGTGGCGGCCGCGCGCGAGACGCCAACGCCAAGGCCCACCTGCTGGACGCCGGCCCCCACCGCGCCAGCGATGGCGCCGAGCAGCAAGTACGAGACGAGCCGGCCGCCGTTGTACGCGAGGTGCCCCCACGCGCTGGCGCGCGCATCGGCGCCGGCGTAGAAGCAGACGAAGGGCGTGCACATCCCGGCGCAGTGCACGGAACCGAGCAGGCTCGCGACGAGGACCGCGCCGACCAGCGTGATCATTGGCGTTCGGTCCCGAGGTCGAGCCGCTGCGACGCCACAAACCGATCGCCGCCGCGCACGACTTCGACATCGAAGTTCCACAGCCCGCCGCGGCGCACCGGCAGGGCGGCGACATACCGGTCGCCGGCCTCGATGGCCGTCGTGGTGAGCACGGCGTTGCTGCGGGCCACGGCATGCGCCGCGATGCGGACAATCGCGCCGCGCACCGGCTGGCCGGCGGTGTCCACCAGGGTCGCCGAGATCCTGGCGTCCGTCGCCGACGTGCGCACGGCGTCGAGCGTCACGCGCCAACCCAGCCGTTCACTGCGCCGTCGCAGCGCCTGGTCGGCGTCGAAGCGCACTGCCTTCTGGTAGTAATCGCTCTCGATGTGCACCGAGGGATCGTCGTTGGCGCGCACGGCGATGTAGATGTTGCCGAGGATGGTGAGCGCCAGCACCGTGGCGACGCCGATGGGCCACTGCATCCCGTTCTTCACTGGCGGTGCGCCCCGGAACGCTCCCTGTCGTCATGGTCCTGTTCGCGCATCGGACCCGCGAGCCGGTACTGGAACGTCCCGGCGTACTGCCCGCCGTCGCTGACGCGCACGGTGACCGTGCGAATGCCCTCGTCGAACGCGTCGGCCGGCAGCGTCACGAAGACGGGCATCGTCTCGGTGCGGCCGGGCTGCACGGGAAGCGGGCTCAGCGGGGCGATCACCTGCATCCGCTCGGCGCCGGTCACTTCGACCGCGTAGGCGTGCGCCACGCCGGTCCGGTTGGCGACGCGCACGCGCAGCTGGTTCACGATGCGGCCGTCCTGCTCCACTTCGAACGGCGCGCCCGCCGGGCCGAGCAGCGTGATGTCGGCGGCGTCCTTGTGCGTCAGCTGATACACGAACGCGCCGAAGACGAGGGCAAACGCGACGGGGTACAGCACCGTGCGCGTGCGCAGGAAGTGCTTGCCGTTGCCGGCCAGCGCCGCCCGCGAGGAGTAGCGAATCAGCCCGTCCGGCCGGCCGACCTTGCGCATGACGGCGTCGCAGGCGTCCATGCACTGGGTGCAGTGGATGCACTCCATCTGCAGGCCGTTGCGAATGTCGATGCCGGTGGGGCAGGTCGTGACGCACGCCTGGCAGTCCACGCAATCGCCCTTGCCGGTGCGGTCCTTGCCCTTGCCGCGCGGTTCGCCGCGGTTGTAGTCGTACGCGACGATCAGCGAGTCGTTGTCGAGCAGCGCCGACTGCCAGCGGCCGTACGGACAGGCCACCATGCACGTCTGCTCGCGGAAGTACACGAAGTCGAGCATCATCGCGATCGTCGTCATCGTGACGATGGTGAAGCCGACGGGATGGTCCTTGGGGCTGCCGAAGACCCAGTGCACCACCTGCTCCCAGCCCACGAAATACGCCAGGAACGTGTGCGCGAGGAACGAGCTGATCACCAGGTAGGCGGCGTGCTTGGCGAATCGCCGCGGATGGAACTTGCCGCGGTCGTTGTCGATAAGGGTCGAGCCGCGCGCGCCGCCCTCGAAGAACCGCTCGAGCGGGCGGTACACGAACTCCATGTAGACCGTCTGCGGGCAGGCCCAGCCGCACCAGACGCGCCCGGCCAGCGCCGACGCGAGAAAGATGCCGATGACGATGCTGATGGCGAGGAGCATCAGCAGCAGCGTGTCGGTCGGCAGGAACGTGGCGCCGAAGAAGGTGAACTCGCGGCGCTGCAAATCGAGCAGCATCGACGGCTTCCCGTTCATGTAGACGTGGGGAATGGCGATGTAGACGACGATCAGCAGCCACGCGACGACAATGCGGCGGGAGAACCAGGCGCCGGGCGACGGCTTGGGACGCAGCCAGCGGCGCGTGCCGTCTTCATTCAGGGTCGGGAGCACACGACCCGGAGCAACCGGGGCAACCATAATCGGGAGACTCTGCGTGAAGCTGGGGGGCGAGCGGGAACGAAGGAGCGCGGACGATCCGCGCCCCTCGTTCCGGGGGACTACGGCGCCTTCGGCGCCGCCGCAGCCGGCGCCGCTGCGGAATCGGACGGATACTTGGTGCCCTGCGGTTCCTTGGGGTTGGCGGGGTTGGTGCCGTGCAGCGTCTGCACGTACGCCACCGCGCCTTCAATCTGGTCGGGTTTCAGCACCTTGCCCCAGTTCGGCATGCCCTTGGCGAGCACGCCCTCGTTCACCGTCTTGTAGATGTCGGTCGGCTTGCCGCCGTGAATCCAGAAATCGTCGGTGAGGTTGGGGCCGATCATGCCGCCGCCATCCGGGCGGTGGCAGGCGGCGCAGTAGCTCGTGAACACCACCTTGCCGGCTTCCACCTTGGCCGGATCCTTGGCGAACGCGAGGAGCTGCTCGTCGGTGTAGGTGCCGCCCGTCTTCGGGTGCGCGGCGTTGAATGCCGCCATCTGCTCCTCGTACGACTTCACCTTGCCCGGCCCGACGCCAATGCCCATCGGGTCCCACAGGTAGATCGGCACGACGAGGATGGTCGCGTAGAAGATCCACTTCCACCACGTGGGGAGCGGGTTGTCGAACTCCTGGATGCCGTCGTAGGCGTGCTCGAGCAGCTTGTCGTTGTCGTTGTCAGCCATATGCGCTCCGGTGCGCGGCGCGAGGTCAGCGCGGCGTCTGAGGATGTTCGTCGTCGAGTGGCATCCGGCTGGCCGCGTCGTACGTCCGCTTCCGGCCGGGGGCGAAGATGGCAAGCACGATGACCACGAACGCCGCGAGAAACAGCACCATCGCCACCTCGGCGTAACCCGAGAGGTTCGCGGCGCCCATGATATCGGAGAGCCGCATCAGCGGCTCCCCGCCGGACCGGCCGGGGCGGTCGCTGCCGTCGGTGCCGCGGCGGCCGGCGCGGCCTGCTGCGCCGTTCCCGCCGTCGCGTTCTTCAGGTCGCGTCCCAGGCGCTGCAAATACGCCGTCAGCGCCACGATCTCCTTGTCCGCGAGCCCCTTCGGGCCGCCTGCCGCCTCGATCGAGGCCGCCAGCTGCTCGGCCTGCGCCTTGGCCATGGCCGGCGCGGTGTTCACCGCGTCGCCGTACGGCACGCCGATCATCGCCATCGCATCCACGGACTTCTGGATGGCCGGGAAGTCGATGACGTTGGTCTCGAGGTGCGGATACGCCGGCATGATCGACTTCTGCGTCACCTCGCGCGGATTCTTCATGTGCCGCACGTGCCACAGGTCCGGATACTTGCCGCCCTCGCGCGCGAGATCCGGCCCGATGCGGCGCGAGCCCCACAGGAACGGATGCTCGTACACCGACTCGCCGGGCTTGGAGTAGTCGCCGTAGCGCTCGGTCTCGTACGTGAGCGGGCGCACCATCTGCGAATGGCAGTTGAAGCAGCCCTCGCGCTGATAGATGTTGCGGCCGGCAAGCTCGAGCGGGGTGTACGGCTTGACGCTCGCGATCGTCGGCACGTTCGACTTGATGAGGAACGTGGGAATGATCTCGAAGAGCGACGCCACGATCACGGCGACCGCCGTCATCACCGAGAAGAAGAGCGGCATGCCTTCCCAGCGGCGGTGCCAGCCCATGTGCGTGAAGCGCGCCCAGAGGCCGCCGGCTTCCGGCGCGTGATCGTCCACGTACACGGGATTAAGCGGCGCCGCCTGCACCACCGGCACCTCGTACGCGGCCGGACGCGCCGCCCACGTCTTGTACAGGTTGTACAGCGCGAGCAGCATGCCGGTGATGTAGAGCGTGCCGCCCACCACGCGCACCCAGTACATCGGGATGAGCCGTATGACCGTCTCGACGAAATCGGGGTACTGCAGGCGCCCCGTCTCGTCGAAGGCGCGCCACATCAGCCCCTGCGTGGCGCCCGCCGAGTAGATGGCGACGACATACAGCAGGATGCCGAAGGTGGCGAGCCAGAAGTGCAGGTTGACCAGCTTCTTGCTGTAGATCTCCGTCTGGAAGAGGCGCGGCGCGAGCCAGTACACCATGCCGAACGTCAGGAAGCCGTTCCAGCCGAGCGCGCCCGTGTGCACGTGGGCGATGATCCAGTCGGTGTAGTGCGCGAGCGCGTTCACGCTCTTGATCGAGAGCATCGGGCCCTCGAACGTGGACATGCCGTACGCCGTCACGGCGACGACAAAGAACTTGAGGATCGGATCCTCGGTCACCTTGTGCCAGGCGCCGCGCAGCGTGAGCAGGCCGTTGACCATGCCGCCCCAGCTGGGCATCCACAGCATCACCGAGAAGAGCATGCCAAGCGTCGACGCCCAGTCGGGGAGCGCCGTGTAGTGCAGGTGGTGCGGGCCAGCCCAGATGTAGAGGAAGACCAGCGACCAGAAGTGGAGGATCGACAGCCGGTAGCTGAAGACGGGGCGGTCGGCCGCCTTCGGCATGAAGTAGTACATCAGGCCCAGGAACGGCGTCGTCAGGAAGAAGGCGACGGCGTTGTGCCCGTACCACCACTGCATGAAGGCGTCCTGCACCCCGGCGTAGATGCTGTAGCTCTTGAACGGTCCCGCCGGGACCGAGAGGTTGTTGAAGATGTGGAGCAGCGCCACCGTGATGATCGACGCGATGTAGAACCAGATGGCGACGTAGATGTGGCGCTCGCGACGCTTGGTGAGCGTCACGAAATAGTTGACGGCGAACGCCACCCAGACCACCGCAATGGCGATGTCGATGGGCCACTCGAGCTCGGCGTATTCCTTGGACTGCGTCAGGCCGAGCGGCAATGTGATGGCCGCCGCGACGATGATCGCCTGCCAACCCCAGAAGTGGAACTTGCTGAGGGCGTCGCTCCACATGCGCGTCTTGAGCAGGCGCTGCGTGGAGTAATAGGCGCCGCAGAAGAACGCGTTCCCCGCGAAGGCGAAGATGACGGCGTTCGTGTGCAGCGGACGCAGCCGCCCGAAGGTGAGGTACGGCGCGGCGTTGAAGCCCGGCCACGGCAACTGTATGGCGATGATCAGGCCGATCAGGAAGCCGACCAGACCCCAGATCATCGCGGCCCACAGGAACTTCCGTACGATGTCGTCGTCGTACGAGAACGAGTCGAGGCGAGCGTTCATCGCTGCTCCGAAAGGGTGGGGGAGACGCGCGCGCTCGCTGTCGTTTGGAGGCGCGCCTTGCAAGCGACAACTATCTATAGAGGGGCCGGAGGCGGCAATCAGCGCAGTCCCCGCACGATGTAGGGGATCAGCTGACGAGATGTGCGGGGTTGGGGCAGTTCGCCCTTCGGGCGGGGAACGGGCACGGGCACGGAAGCCGTTTGACGTGCCCTCTCCTGGCGTCGGCTCCTACTCCGCCGAGGCCCGCAACGCGTTGAGGATCACCGCCACGTCGATCGCCTCCTGCAGCATCGCACCGGTGGTCGGCGAGAAGTACCCGAGCGTGGCGAAGATCATCGCGAGCCCGCTGAGCCCGAGGCCAACCACGATGCTCTGCCGCGCGATGGCCACCGAACGGCGGCCGATGCGCACCGCGTCGGCGACGCGCGTGATGTCGTCGCACAGGATCACCGCGTCGGCCGCCTCGGCCGCGATGCCGCCGCCGTGGGCGGCCAGGGCGATCCCCGCCGTCGCCGCGCTGAGGGCGGGGGCGTCGTTGGTCCCGTCGCCGACCATCACCACATGCCGGCCCTGCCGCATCAGCTCGCGCACCGCCTCGACCTTCTCCTGCGGCAGCAGGTCGCCGCGGGCGTCATCGATGCCGACGGCGCGGGCGATGCCCTCCACGTTCGCCTGATGGTCGCCGGAGAGCAGCACGAGATGCCTGAGGCCGAGGTGCCGGAGCTGTTCGAAGAAGCCGTGCAGGCCATCGCGCGCATGATCGGCATACTCGATGGCGCCGGCGATCCGGCCATCCACGGCGACGACGCCGCGAAGCCCGGCTCCGCGCGCCGTGGCGATCGCCTCGCGCTCGTCCGGGAAGAGCGAGGTCAGCCAGGCGGCCGCGCCCACCGCCACGTCGCGTCCCTCCACCGAGCCGCGCATGCCCATGCCCGGCGCGTCTACCACGTTCGATGGCGCCGGGGGCCTGATGCCCCGGTGCATCGCCGCGTCCACCGTGCTGCGTGCCAGATGATGCCCCGATCCCATCTCCACCGCGGCGGCGAGCCGCAGCACGTCGTCTGGCGTCCAGTCGCCGAGCGTGTCCACCGCCACCACCTCGGGACGGCCGATGGTCAGCGTGCCGGTCTTGTCGAAGACGGCGGTGTCCACGCTCGCAAGGCGCTCGAGCGCGCCGCCGCTGCGCACGATCACCTGATGGCGCGCCGCGCGGTTGATGCCGCCGATGATCGCGACGGGCGTGGCGAGGAGAAGCGGGCAGGGCGTGGCAACCACCAGCACGGCGAGCACGCGCAGCGGGTCGTGCGTGAGGAACCAGGCCACGGTGCAGACGAGGATGGTGGCCGGCGTGAACCAGACGGCGTAGCGGTCGGCGAGCCGCTGGATGGGCGACTTCTCCGCCTGCGCGGTGCGCACCAGCTCCACGATCCGCGCATATAGCGACTCGCTGGCCGGACGCGTGGCCCGCACGACGATCGCGCCCTCGAGGTTGACGGCGCCCGAGCGGACGTCGCTCCCGGCCTGCACCAGGTCGGGGGGCGCTTCACCCGTCAGGCGCGAGACGTCGAGGTGCGACCGACCGCTGACGACGACGCCGTCGGCGGGGAGCATCTCCCCCGGGCGCACGAGCAGCCGGTCGCCGACTACGATGTCCGACGCCGCGATGTCGTCGAAGTGTCCGTCGTCGCGCTCGCGATGCGCCGCGCGCGGTGCGGCCTCCTCCAGCGCGCGCACCGCGTTGGAGGCACGCCCCTCGGCGTAGCGTTCGAGCCACTCCCCGCCGGTCTGCATGAGCACGATCACCAGGCCGGCGATCGGCTGGCCCAGCGCGACGGCGCCGAGGATCGACAGGGTGGCGGCGACATCGGCGGCGAAGTTCCCGCGCAGCAAACCGCGCACCGTGCGAACCACCACGGGGAGGCCGGCGAAGACCAGCACCAGCATCCAGCCACGCCAGACCCACGGGTTGCCGGGGTCGGCCCAGCGAACAGCTCCACCAATGATGAGGGCCGCGACCGCCGCCGCGGGGAGCCAGGTGGCGCCGCGTGTCAGCGAAAGCGCCCCCACGCCAGAGGAAGCGGGGGGGCGCTCGACCTGCGTCATGACAGCTCCTACCTGGTGGCTTCAGCGGCGGCCTTGGTGTGCGCGCCGAACTTCATGTTGGTCAGCTTGACGATCGTGAAGCAGATGACAATCAGGGCCACGGCCCCGACGATGAGTCCGGCGAAGGCCGCCTTCCGGTCCTCGGCGTGATAGTTGCTCGCGCTCATGGGTGTCCTCGCAAAGTGGGGGGCGGACGTCGGGCTACGCGACGCGCACCTTGGTCATGACATCGTTCTGCTTGATCTTCTTCATCACGTCGAGGCCGCTGGTGATCTGGCCGAAGACGGTATGCACGCCGTTCAGGTGACGCGTGTTCGCCTCGCTGAGCACCATGAAGAACTGGCTGCCCCCGGTATCCTTGCCGGCGTGCGCCATGGAGAGCGCGCCGACGCTGTGCTTGTGCGGATTGCCCGCCGTCTCGCACTTGATGGTCCACCCCGGGCCGCCGGTGCCGACGCGCGGATGGCCGTTGGGGAGGTCCTTCGACAGCGGATCGCCGCCCTGCACGACGAAGTCGGGGATGACGCGATGGAACTTCACGCCGTCATAGAACCCGTCATTGGCGAGTTTCTCGAAATTCGCGACCGTCAGGGGCGCGGCGTCATCGTAAAGATCGGCGACGATCGTGCCGACGTTGGTTTCGAAAGTGGCGGTCTTCATGAGGCAAGCTCGAGAAAAGAAACAGAGAGACAACAGAGAGAAAACAGAGAGACAACAGAAAACGGGGGCGAGTCGTACGGCGGCTTCGCTCTCTTGAAAGCTAAACGGGCGGGTGGGGGTGGGCTACGTGGCTTCTGACGGCGGGGGACCGTCGGGCACGCGGTGGTGCATCAGGGAGCGGTCCTGGCGGGCGGCTTGGCCGCGGGTCTCGCGGCCGGTTTCGTCGTCGTGGGGCGGCGCACCGCGGGTGCTGGCTGGGGACGCTGGCCGGGGGAGGCGGTGAAGACCCAGAGTCCCGCCACGCGGCAGCCGTTCTTGTACGCCGGCGTGAAGTTCCACTTGGGAATGGCCGCCTTCAAGTTGTCGGCCAGCCATTTGTGGCTGGTTTCGACCACGGTGAAGGTGCTCATATCGGCCTTGCCGACCGTATCGACGACCACCGACACCTTCACCTTGGTCGTCCCATCGCGCCTGATGACACCCGGCGGATAGCCGTTGCGCGGCCGCGCCAGCGGCGGCGGATCGTACTTCACGACGTCCGGCGCGCGGTCCACCTCGAGGCTCGGCGCCTTGGCGGCCTCAGCCTGCACGAGGTAGCAGAGGTCGCTATTGGCCAGTGCCACGGAATCGGGCGTGGGAGAGAGCGGCAGGGCGGTCTTGGCCCGGGAACAGGCCGTCAGCAGGACGGCGGCCGCGAGAGCGAGCGAGAGGCGAGACGTCACAGAATCGGGGTTGAAGGGGCGGGTCAGGTGGCCGAGGGGCAGATGTCGGCAAGCGTGCACTCGGCGCAGCGCGGCTTGCGCGCGTCGCAGACGCGCCGACCGTGCCAGATGAGCAGGTGCGACAGACGGGCCCAGCCGTCGTGCTCGAACAGCGGCATGAGCGCCTGCTCGATGCGCACGGGGTCGGTCTCCGCGGTGAGGCCCAGGCGAGCGGCAAGGCGCGCCACGTGGGTGTCGACGACGATGCCTTCGTTGCGCGCGAAGGCATTCCCCAGGAGCACATTGGCGGTCTTTCGCCCGACGCCCGGCAAGGCGGTGAGCGCATCCATCTCGGCGGGGACCGCGCCGGCATGCGCTTCTACAAGCGCCCGGGCCATGCCGATGAGCGACTTCGCCTTGCTGCGGAAGAAGCCCGTGCTCTTGATCACCATCTCGACGTCGTCCGGCGAGGCGGCTGCGAGCGCCGCGGCATTCGGCCAGCGCCGGAACAGGTCCGGAGTCACCAGGTTGACACGCTTGTCGGTGCACTGCGCCGACAGGATGGTGGCGCACAGCAGCTCGAAGGGCGACTGGAAATCGAGCTCGCAGTGCGCGTCGGGATAGAGCACGACGAGCCGGCGCTCGATCTCGCGGGCATGCGCCGCGAGCGCGGCGCGGGACCGGCGTCTGGTGGAGGGTTTCTTCATCAACTCTCAAAAATAAACCCCGGCGGAAGCCGCCGGGGTCCGCGAAACGGGGGGCGCCTATTCCTCGATGCCCGCGTGAATGGCGAGACGGTCGATCAGGGCGTGCAGCTGCTTCTCGGTCAGGTCGATCTCCTGCGCGGCTCCCTCGACGTCGAGCAGGCCGGCCCGCATCGAGATGGCGACCTGGTTGAGGTAGCGGATCTTGGCGAGGATCTCATCGGTTGCCTTGCGCAGGCCGTGGTACCGCCGCTTCTCCGCGAGCGCCCGCTTGTGACGGCGCACCAGTTCATCGGGTGGAATGCGGCGCGCGAGGGTGAGCACCTCGTCCTTCGTCCGGCCAGGCAGGGCGCCCCGGTCGGGGAGGCCGAGGTCGTCCCACGACTCATCGGCGAACCAGAGGCGCCCGACGTACTCGATGCCGTCGTACGTGATGCGCACCGAGACCGTGTAGCGCTTGCCCTCGGTCTCGATGGTGGCGACGTACGGTTGGGAGATCTCGTCGTAGGCGCTCATGCGGTCAGTGGCCCGGCGGCGTTGGGCGGTCGAGGAAGCCCCGGATGGCGCGGAAGAGCGCCTCCGGTTGCTCAACATACGGCACGTGGCCGCAGTCATCCAGTATGACCAGCTCGGCCCGAAGGGCCTCGGCCACGGCGACCGACGACTCCAGCGGGATCGGATCCTGCCGTCCGTGAACGACGAGTGCCGGGCAGCGGACGTCGCGCAGCGCCGAGGTGAGGTCGAAATCGCCGAGTGAATCCCAGATGGACTGCTGCACGCGGCCGGTCACCCGGAAGGGGGTGAGCGCGCGGGCTCGGAGTGGATCGGCGAAATACCCCGCGACGCTCAGCTCGAAGGCGCGATGGCGATACGCCGCGGGGTCGGATTCCCGGAGGCCGGAAGCGGCGAGTTCATCGCGCAGCGCCTGGATGGCGGCGGACTGCTGGCGCGCCGCGAACTCGGCCTCGAAGCGGGCACGCCAGGCGCGCGAGACGGGCGCGGGATCGACGAGCACCAACCGGGACGGAGTCGGCGTCGCATGGCCGTGCGCGGCCTGCAGGCTGTAGAGGAGGGCGAGGAGGCCGCCCCACGAGTATCCGACCAGCGTCAGCGGGGTGAGCTCGAGTTCGCGCACGACGGCCTCGAGGTCACGCACCTGCGATTCCCAGGTGATCGTCGCGCGGTCGTCATCGTGGCGCGACCGGCCGCCGCCGCGCTGGTCGTAGAGCACGAGCTCGCGGTCCGCCGCGAGGTCCAGCATCTGCGGCAGCAGATAGTCGTGGTGTGCGCCAGGGCCGCCGTGCAGCACGAGCAGCCGCGCGCCGCCCGAGGGGCCGTGCGCGACCCAGTACAGCGGGACGGGAGTGCTGGCGGTGAAGCCGGACCAGGGCATGGCTACAACTTACGATATGGAATCCGGATCTACCCCCGCTTGCCCAGCGTCACCTTCAGGGTCACCTCGGCGCCCGCGCGCTTCACGACGATGTCCACGACGTCCCCCGGCTTGTACGCGCCCATCGCGTCGGTGTAGTCGTAGATGTTGTTGATCACCTTGTCGCCGAACTTGATGATGATGTCGCCGGCCTTCAGCCCGCCCTGCTCGGCGGGGCTTCCCGGGCGCACGCCGGAGAGCGGCATGCCCTTCACATCGCCGGCGCCCATGTCGGGCACGGTGCCCAGGTAGACGCCGGTCCCCGCGCGCGACGAGGGACGACTGGCGGCCGCGGTCTGCACCTTCTGGAAGGTGAGGCGCCCCGGACGGTCGGCCAGCGCGCGCACGACGCGCTCGGTGTAATCCGCCACGCGCACCATCCCGTCGATGTTGAGCTTCTCCGGCACGTCGGCGGCGGTGTGGTAGTCGTCGTGCAGGTCGGTGAAGAGGTGCAGCACGGGGAGGTCCTTGCGATAGAACGCGGCGTGATCGCTGGGCCCTTCGCCATCGCCGACCGCCGAGATGTTGAGCCTGGGCTCGACGTTGGCGCTGTCCACGATCCCCTTCATCTCCGTCGCCGTCATCACGCCGTAGACGATGAGCTTGTCGTTCTTCAGGCGGCCGACCATGTCGAGGTTGACCATGGCCTGCACCTTCTCCTTCGCGACGGGCAGGGTGTTGACGAACTGCGTGCTGCCGAAGAGGCCGAGCTCCTCGCCGGTGAAGTTGGCGATGAGGATCGAACGGTTCGCCGGCCGCTTGGCGAGCCGGCGGGCGACTTCCATGACGACGGCCGTGCCCGAGCCATTGTCGTCGGCGCCGTAGTGAATGACGTGTCCCTTCTCCGGATCGCGCGCGCTGGCGGAGTCACGCCCGATGTGATCGAAGTGCGCGCCCACGATCACGTACTCGTCGGCCTGCGGTCCCTTGCCCCGAACGATCGCGGCGACGTTCTGCGTCTTGAGCGACCGCGGCGGGGCGTTGCGCACCGGGACGCTCGCCGTGAACGGCAGCACGAAGCACTCGGCCCTGCCGGTGACGCCGCCCTTGGCGCAGGCCGGACGATCCGCCTGCGAGATGCTGGCCAGCCGCAGCGCATTGTATCGGCGCGCGATGAAGACGGCCGCGCTGTCATTGCCGGCCGTGCCGGTCCCGCGCCCTTCGAGCGCCGGGCTGGCAAGGAACGTGACATCCTCGCGCAGCTGGTCGGCGGGCGGCGTGCTCAGGAGCGCCGTCACCGGGGCGGTATGGTGGCAAGCGGCAAGCAGCAGGGCGGCGGCGCCAAGCAGGGCGCGGCGCGAGCGGTTTGAGGCGTGCATGACTGTGATGGGTGTTGAGGACGGGGGGAACCCGCGTATGTTAGGCGGGCGGGGGTTTGAAAGCCAGATAATCGCGCCCTTCTCGGCCATCCATGGACCGCCACGTCGAGTTCGCCACCCAGCTATCGCACCTGGTCGCGCTCTACGCACGCGATCCGATTGATCGCGCCGCCGAGAAGGCGGCGCTGCGCGCGGCACGCGGCGCCGCTAAGCACGGCGCCATCGAACTCTCCCTCGTCAACGGTGTGCTTCGCGCCGGCCCTCGCGACGTCGAGGATCCCCATCCCGACGTCGAGGCGCTGCAACTCCTGCTATCAGCGCTGGGCGTGTCAGCCATCAACGTTGCCCATCACGCGAAGCAGGAAGAAGTGAAGCGGCTCGCACAGCTCCTCGGCGCGGTGGCCGTGGGCAAGACCTCACCGCAGGCCTTTGCCGACGAGCTCGCCGCGCACCGATGGGAAGAGGTGACGGTCGAGCGCGTCGTCGCCGCCGAGTCGCCGCCAGCCGAGACGGCGGAGACTCTCGACGCCGCAGGCGCACCGACAGCCGCGAAGCCAGCCGACGAACAGGCGGTTGCCGAGCCACTGGACGCGGCACCCGCCGCGCGGCCCGAGGAATCGCCGGCCGAGGTGCTGGACGTCGTCGCCGCGGACGGCGTTGCGGAAGGCGTCGCGGAAGTCGTCGCGGAAGGCGCCGCGCCGGCCGCGGATGCGCCCTCGCGACCGCTGGCCGAGCGATTGCCCGAGGGCGTGGAACAGCTGGCTGGACCGGAGTACCGCGGACTGTTCGAGCGGCTCATCACCTCGAGCGAGCCGCTCACGCTGCGCCGCCTGCTCGAACCCGTGCAGTCCGCAATCGAACAGACGGCGCGGGGCGGGCAGGTGGCACTCTCGGCGCGGCTCGTGCTGTCGATGTTCGCGTGCGAGGCCTGCGCGGACGACTCGGAGATGCGCCGACAGTTCGTGGTGACGCTGCGTCGCCTGACCAAGCCGACCCTGACCCGCGCGTACGCGGTGCTGTATGCCGGCGCGCCGGAGGTCCGTTCCGAACTCGAGCAGGTGCTCGCCCGCTTCGGTGAGGATGGCGCCGAAGCGGTCGCCGACTGCATCGGCAGCGCCCCGACGCGTGCGGTGCGGGCGCTCTACCTGGAATTGATGAGCCGCCTGCCGGGCACGAAAGACGCGCTGGTCGCCATGCTGGACGATCAGCGCGAAATCGTGGTCGAGCGCGCGATCGGCCTGATGGTCGAGCTGCGTCATCCCGAGATGGAACGGGCGCTCGGCGACCAGCTTGGGGCGGAGCGCACACGGGTGCGTCAGGCGGCGGCGCGAGCGCTGGCGACCGCGAAGGACTCAAATTTCGCGGCCGATGCGCTGGTTCGCGCGGCGCAGGATGCCTCGCCCGAGGTGCGCCTTGCCGCCGCCGTGGCACTGCAGGGCCGTCGTGAGGAGCGGCTGGTCGCGTCCATTCTCCCGCTCGTCGATGCGGAAGAGGAGCTCGACGTGCAACTGGCGCTCGTGGCCGTGCTGGGCAAGATCGTGACGGCCGAGGGGGTGCAGAAGCTGATCGCACTCGCCAATCCAACCGATCGCATGCTGCGGCGGCGGCGCGCTCCGGTGCTCCGGCTGCACGCCATCGAGGCGCTGGGCGAAGCGCGCACGCCGGCGGCGATGGTCGCGCTGCAGAAGCTGCTCGAAGACAAGGAACAGGATGTGCGCGAGGCCGCGGCCCGGCTCTACACGCGTGCGCGCCGGCAGACCGCGGCCACGGGCATGGCCGCCGTGAGCGGCACCTGATCGTCGTCGGCGCGCTCGCCTTCACTCGGCGCCGGCGTGACCGTCCCCCTTTCATCCAGCCAACGAACCATGGATTCGACGCTGCTTGTGGTCATCGGTCTCGCGGCCGGCGTGCTCGCCGGGCTCTTTGGCATCGGCGGCGGCATCATCATCGTGCCGGCGCTGGTGTACATCGCGCGTCTTCCCCTGCAGACGGCCATCGGCACGTCCCTCGGTGCGCTGCTGCTGCCCGTCGGCGCGCTGGGCGCCTGGGCGTACTATCGCACGGGCCACCTGCAGTGGAAGGCGGCGGCGTGGGTCGCGCTGGGCCTGTTCTTCGGCGCCTGGCTCGGCGCCAAGGCCGCGCAGGCGATGCCCGACGTGTCGCTGCGGCGCCTCTTCTCGCTGGTGCTGGTGGGCGTGGCGGTGAAGATGTGGGTCGGGTGAGCGCCTATTCCGGCATCCGGACGACCGACAGGCTCATCGCGAAGACGAGCGCCCCAGGAAGCACGAACCGCCATTCGCCAGTGAGAAAGAGCATCACCCCGCCAAAGAGCGCCGCGAACTCCCCCACGGCCCACGCCACCACGGACAGTGAGCGCCGCATCGCGGGCTCCGCTTCGGCGAGTCTCAGCTTCAGCGCCATGATGACCGCCGCGGCGACGCCCACCGCGACGTACATCACCGTCGTGAGCGTCGCGAGCGAGGCGGCGGCCACCGACGCCGGCTGACCGCGCCCGCCGAGCATCCACGCCACCACGATGAACGTGGTGACGCCCACGGTCATGGCGAGCCGGATGAGGAAGAAGACCTTGGCCCCCGGCGAAGCGGAGGCCATCACGGGGCCGTCTCGTACACGCGCGTTCCGCCGACCCACGTCTGCAGCACCCTGGTGTGGAGGATGGTCTCGGCGGGACAGCGCATGATGTCCTGATCGAGCACGACGAAGTCCGCATACTTGCCCGGGGTGAGCGAGCCCAGGACCTTCTCCTGGAACGCCGCATACGCGGGCCAGATGGTCATCGACTTGAGGGCTTCATCGCGCGTCATGCGCTCGGCGGGATACCATCCCCCGGGTGGCCAGTCGCGGGCATCCTGCCGCGACACGGCCGCGTGGAACGAGATGAGCGGGTTGACCTGTTCGACGGGCGCGTCGCTGCCGTTGGGCACGACGACGCCGGTGTTGAGCAGCGAACGCCAGGCATATGCGCCCAGCAGTCGGCCGGCGCCGAGCCGCGCCTCGGCCCAGTACATGTCGCTCGTCTGGTGGCTCGACTGCATCGAGGGGATGACCCCGAGCGCGGCAAACCGCGGGATGTCGTCGAAGTTCAGAATCTGCGCGTGTTCCACCCGGAAGCGATGGTCCGCGGTGGGATTCGCCTTGAGCGCCGCCTCGTAGGCGTCGAGCACCAGGCGGTTGCCGCGGTCGCCGATGGCGTGCGTGTTCACCTGGAATCCTGCCTTCAGCGCGCGGGCTGCCACCTCCTGGATGTGCGCCGGCGCCGACACGAGCAGGCCGGTGTTCTTGGGGTCGTCGCGGTACGGTTCGAGCAGCGCGGCGCCGCGCGAGCCGAGGGCGCCATCGGCGTAGAGCTTGATGGAGCGCACCCAGAGCGTGCCGTTATAGCCGTCGGCCAGCGCACCGCGCTTGAACCAGGCGTCGATCGTCTGGGCGTTGTCGCTGATCATCGCGTTGACGCGGAACTTCAGCTGTCCGCTCTTGGCGAGTTCCTCGTACACGTCGAGTTCGGTGGCGCCGGCGCCGGCATCATGCCCGCCGGTGAGCCCCCACCGCTGGGCCTCCTTGACCGCGTCGAGAATGGATGTCTTGACGTCCTCGCGCGTCTGCCGTGGAATGGTGCGCCGCACGAGCCCCTGCGCATTGTCGACGAAGACGCCGGCCGGGGCACCGTTCGCATCCCGCTCGATGTGGCCCCCGGTCGGGTCCGGCGTCGCGGCCGTGACGCCGGCCGCCTGCAGCGCCTTGAGGTTCGCGAGTCCGGCGTGGCCGTCGACGCGCACGACGTAGACCGGATGATCAGGAACCGCCGCGGTCAGCTTGTCGTGCGTCGGGAAGCGCGTGTCGCCCCAGTCGTTCTGGTCCCATCCGCGTCCCAGCACCCATTGCCCCTTCGGCACTTGCCGGGCGCGCGCGGCGATGCGGGCGATGACCTCGTCATAGCTCGTCGTCCCGGTCAGGTCGACGATGTGCAGCGCGTCGCCGAGCCCGGCGATATGCAGGTGCGCATCCACCATGCCGGGAATGACGGTGCGGCCGCCGAGGTCCACCACCTTCGTCGCCGTGCCGCGCAGCGCCAGCGCGCCCGACGCGTTGCCCGCGAAGAGCACGCGGCCGCCGGCGACGGCGATGGCCTCCACCACCGGACGGGACGCATCCACGGTGTAGATGCGCGCGTTGGTGACGATGAGATCAGCAGCGGGTGTCGTGCCTTGCGCGAGCGCGATGCTGGCGCTGGCGAGGAACAGCAGGGAACGTGGGATCAAGCGGAGCATGATGCCGGTCCGGGAGAGAGGAGCGTCAATCCTTGCGGGTCGATGAAAGCCAGCGGCGGCGGAACATGAGCTGCGCCGCGGTCGGCGCCTGCCCGGCCGACTCGCCGGGCACGAACTCGTGATGCGGATTCTCCATCAGCGTGAGCACGGTCTCGTGCGTCCCGTCGCGGCCGAAGAAGACCAGGGGAATGCGATCGCCGGGGCGGTGCGCGGCGACAATGGAGTCCACCTGCTCGGGCTGTGTGAGTGGCGCCCCGCCGAGCTGGACCAGCCGGTCGCCGAGTTCGACGCCTGCGGCGTAGAGCGGCGTGCCCTGCAGGACGGGGGTGGCCACCGACAGTCGCGGACCATCCGCAATGACGCGTGAATCACCGAGCCAGGCGGCGCCGGGATGTGTGCGTCGCACGACGACACCGGCGTGCGCGGCCAGCGCCGCGTAGTCGGGCACGTCGTGCCCGAGTACGAAGCGCGCAAAGAAGTCGTTCGCCCACGCGGTGTCGCCGGCAACGCGCCCGAGCACGCGGCGCGCGTCGTCGAGCCGATATGGCTTGGCGGGCGCATAGCCCGCCTGGGCGCGCCCGTACTCGGCCCACATGGCGCGCATGAACGTGTCGAGCGACAGCGTGTCGTGGCGCGTGCGCAGCGCCAGGTCGAGGCCGAGGGCGATGGCGGAGCCCCAGCTGTAGTACGAGATGAACGTGTTGGCCTTGTTCTGTGGATCCACGGAGACGGCGGCATCCACCAACGGCGCCTGCAGGCTCATCTCCGCGGCGCTGAACCAGCGGCGTCCTGGCGCCGTCGTCACGCCGTCCGCGTTGGCGCCGGCCGACTGGATGAACGCCGCCGCCGGCGTGAGCCCCGCGCGCGCCATGATCAGCTCACCGTAATACGACGTGAAGCCCTCGGCGAGCCAGAGTTCCGGCGAGGGATTGGCCTCGGAAAAGTCGAAGGGCTCGAGCGACTTCGGCCGCAGGCGTTCGACATTCCAGGCGTGGAAGAACTCGTGCGAGACAGTTTCGAGCAGGCCTGTCAGGCGGGAGGCCAGCGTGGCGCTCGATGTCAGCGACGTCGAGTTGCGATGCTCCATCCCGTCGCCGGAAGCCCACGGCAGATAGGCGGCCAGGAAGGTGTACTGGCGGAAATCGAACGCCGGCAGTTCGCCCCAGACAGTCGCCGCCTCGCCCACGATGCGCTGCGCGCCGTCGGCAAAGGCGTCCACCTGCGCGTCGCTCCCCTGATGCGCCAGCGCGATACGGAACTGCGCGGTGCGCCCGCCCGATGCGACCGTCCACGACCGGAAGACGAGCGGTCCCAGCATGGTGGGGCTGTCCATGAGGTACTGCAGGTGCGGCGCGGTGAACGTGAGCGAATCGGCGGTCGGCGCGAGCTGGGTGGCGATGCGCCAGCCCGGCAGCGGGTGAAACGTGACCTGAATGGGGCGCGCCTCGAAGCCGCGCGCCCACATGAAGGCCGCGGGCATGTTCAGGTGCGCGTGCGACGTCGAGATGCCGGCGTAGGTGCCGTCCACCCGGTCGCCGAAGAGCGTGTAGCTCACGCGCACGGTGCCGCCGCCGGTGGTCACGTTCCACTGGTGGGGATTCGGCTGCGTGACACGAAGGTCCTTGCCGGTGCCGTCGGCGGCGCGCACGCCGTAGACGTTCTTGGCGAACTCATGCAGCGCGTAGCGACCGGGTGAACTGCGGCTCATGCGCAGCACCAGCGTGCCGGCCGGCACCGCGCGAAACTCGACGGTGACGGATGCCTCGTGATGCACCGCGTTCGGGAAGGCGACGTCGTACCGCACGGGCGCCGGTTGCTGGGCGGCGATCAGTGCGGGTGCGAGGAGTGCGACGGCGATGGCGAAGGAGCGCATAGACCGGGGAGCGGTGGCACGAGCGGAACGGTGCGGGAGGGAGGAAGATGCCGTGCAACGGCGGTCAAGGCCAGCCGTTGCCCTCCCGCGGTGCGATGCCGAATATCTTGGGAGATGAATCCCCGAGCTTCCCGCTTCCGACACGCATGGCCCTGCTGACTCGCGCGACCTTCAATAGCCAGTCGTTGACCAGGCTCGCGCTGGCCGTCGGCTGCGGCGCGGCCACGTGGACGCTCAATCAGATCCCCGCGCAGATCCTGTCGGCCGAGACGCCGAAGTTCGCCCTCGGCGGCGCCTTCGTGCTGTTTGCGTTCCGCGCGCTCGGCCCGCTTCCCGGCCTGCTCGCCGCCGTCATCGGGTATGCATCGGCCAGCTCGGTGTCCGAAGTGGTGCTGGTGGCGACCGCGCTGTACGCCATCGAGGGCTACGTCGTCACGCGCCTTGCCGACCGCACGCGCAGTCTCGTGGTGGCGGACGTCCTGTTCTGGCTGACCGGGGGCGCGCTTCTGGATGCCGTGGCATACCTGTGGTGGATGTCGCTGACACCCGGCTTCGTTCTGCTGCTGGTGGTCAAGCAGATCCTGAATGGCGTCCTGAATGCCGTGCTGGCCGAGTGGGGGGCGCGGAGTCCCTGGGTCCGGGCTCGCCTGGGCCTGCCGGCCGAATCGCTGCGATCGTGGCGCGAGGTGCTCTTCGACCGCACGGTCCCGATCGTGATGGTGCCGATGGCGATCATCGTGCTGCTGCTTGCCCGCGCGTCGAACGCGGCGGCACGCAACCAGCTCGCCGCCGAACTCCGTCAGGTGGCCGCGAGCGCCGATGAGGGTGCCGATCGTTTTCTCCGTTCACGCCTGGCCTCGCTCGAGGACCTGCAGGACGCCGTCTTCGTGGCCGGCGACCCCGCCGGCCAGCGCACCGCGACGCTGCTCCGCGACTTCGTCGACGCGCACGGCGAGTTCGTGAATGTCTTCGTGACCAATGCCGCCGGGACGGTGGTGGCAGCCGCGCCGGAACGGTCGAGCACCGGAGCGCTGAACGTCGGGCGGGACATCAGCCGTCGCCCGTACTTCACGGCCGCGCGCACGAGCCGCCGCCCCGAATTCGGCGACCTCGTGCTCGGACAGCTCCGCGTGCGCCGGCACGGCGTGGAGCCCATTCTCCCGGTCGCTGTTCCGCTGATAACGGCGCAGGGCGGATTCGGCGGCGTGGTGATGGGGGCGCTCGATGTCGCGGCGCTGCGCGCGATCCTGCGGGCCAGGGCGAGCCGGGGCGAGGGGGCCGTGCAGCTGCTCGACCGGACGGGGCGCGTGGTGGCGAGCTCGAATCCGCGCTGGCCGCCCGGCACGCCGCGCAGCGCGGAACTCCGTGACGCCATCGAGGATCACGAGAGCGTGGTGCAGACCATCGCCTCCGCCAGCACCGACACGTACACCGATCGCCTGGGCGTCGCGCCGCGGCTGACCACGCTGTACCGCGTGTCGGCGTTCCCGTTCTCGATTCTGGTGGACGAGCCGATGTCGACGGTGCACCACGAGATGATCCCGACGTCACTGGCGCTTGTCGCGTTGATGCTCGTCGCCCTGCTCGCGGTGTACGCCGTGGCGCGCACGCTCGGGGCGCAGCTCGTCGCGCCGCTGCGTTCCATCGGCGCGGTGGCGGAGGACCTCGCCAACGGCCAGCTCGTGCCTCGCGAGATCCTCCACCGGTTCGGCTCGAGCCCGGTGCAGGAGATTCGCACGCTGGGTGCGCAATTCTCCCGCATGGACGACGCGCTGCGCGAACGCCGCGAAGCCGATGCCCAGGCCGTGCAGCGAAGCGAGTCGCGATATCGGGAGACGCTGGAGCAGCTGGCGCAGGCGCAGAAGATGGAGGGGATCGGCCGCCTCGCCGGCGGTATCGCGCATGACTTCAACAACCTGCTCACGCCGATCGTCGGCTACACCGACCTCGCCCTGTCGAGCGTGCCGGCCGACAATCCGGCGCGCAAGGATCTGGCCCTGGTCCGCACCGCGGCCGGCCGCGCCAAGGAAGTGGTGGCCCAGCTGCTCGCCTTCGGGCGCGCGCAGGTGCTCGACACGCGCCGCATCGACCTGGCCGAAGTGGTCGCCGAGTTCGAGCCGCTCCTGCGCAAGTCACTCAGCGTGAACCACGACCTGACCGTGATCGCCGAGCCGGGCATCATCGTCGACGCCGATCGGGCCAAGGTGCAGCAGGTGCTGATGAACCTCGTGCTGAACGCCGCCGACGCCATGCCGTCGGGCGGGCGCGTCGAGGTGCGCCTGGGCGTCGCCGACATCGATCAGCCCGATCCATCCGATCCCGAGCCGCTGGCGCGCGGTGCCTACGGCGTGATCGAGGTCGAGGACGTGGGCGTGGGCATGGACGAGGAGACGCAGCGCCGCGCCTTCGATCCGTTCTTCACCACCAAGCCGCGCGGCAAGGGGACGGGACTCGGCCTGTCGACCGCGTATGGCATCGCGCGACAGCACCGCGGGACCATCGAAGTGGTGAGCGCCCTCGGCGAGGGGACGCGCATGCGGGTGCTCCTCCCGCTCGCGACGGCGGTGCCGCACCTGGTCGATTCGGCGCCGCCGCTGCCGGACGTGCTCATCTCGCCCGGCATGCCGGCCGACGAAGGGGCGCGCACCATCTGCGTGGTCGAGGACGAGGGGGCGGTGCGCGAGCTCGTGCGCGTGACGCTCACGCGGGCCGGCTTCCGCGTGCTGGCGGCGCGCGACGGTGAGGAGGCGCTCACCCGGGTGGCGGCGTACGACGGGCGCATTGACCTGCTGCTTTCCGACGTGGTGATGCCGGGGCTGAGCGGCCCGGAGCTGGCGCGGCGCATGCGGCAGGCGCGCCCGTCGGCGCGCGTGCTCTTCATGTCCGGCTACGCGTCCGACGTGATTGCGGACGAGGGCGGATCGATCAGCGATGGCGGACTGCTCGCGAAGCCCTTCACCCCCGATGAGCTGGTTGCACGGGTGCGCGAGGCGATCGACGGCAAGGTCTAGTCGCCGGGACCGATGGCCGGTCCGGCCGACTCGCGCGCCTCGCGAAGCATCGTGATCGCGGAGGAGTGGATGACCACGTCGCCGAGCGCGCGCCCGTCCGCGGCGAGCGAGGCCGCCTTGACGCCCACGAACTTTCCGCTCGAGCTCAGGTAATCGCTGAGGCGCTGCTGCGGGGCCAGCGGGAGGATCCCCTTCACCGTCGTGCCGCCCACGAGCACGATGTCCACGCTCCGTTCGCCCACGCCGATCGCGGACTGCCCGAGCACCAGCACGTTGCCGTCGGGGGCGGACGCCAGGACGATGTGGTCCGTCTGCACGATCAGGTGGCCCGGCGTCTCGTTGAGCTTCGGCCGGCGGGCGTGCACCATGTTCATCCAGCCGCCCTTGCGGTTGGCCAGGTACTGGACGAGCGGCGCGTCATCGCCGATGAAGATCTCGCCCTCGAGCATCGTCGTGTCGCGCATGATCAGGTGCAGGCGCTTGGAGTCGACGGCCTTGGTGCTGCGAGTGCTGGGTCCGGTCATCTGGCGAGGCGCCTCGGAACGCGGGAACGGTATGACGAGTGGCGGCCCGAAAGCCGCCACCGCGACGACGAAGGAAACGGGTCGAGCGATGGCCCGACACCATACTAATCAACGATTGATGCCCGAACGCGGCAACGTGCCGCCGGCCGCGCTAGCTTTCGTCCGGCCCCTCGACTCGGACCCCATGCGCCCAATTGTCTCTTTCGCCGCGCTGGCTGCGGCCCTCCAGATCGCCGTGGCGCCCATCGCCCTGGCGCAGCCCGCCGTTGCCGGCGTCGCCGACTCCCTGTCGGCGGGCATCGATGACGTCCGCTACCAGCTGCGCTTCGACGCGGCGCACGGCGTCATGCGATCGATCGGCGTGGAGATGACGTTCACCGTGCGCGGCCCGAGGCCCGTCCTGCTCTCGCTCCCCGCGTGGACGCCGGGGGCCTACGAGATCAGCGACTACGCGCGCGACGTCTCGGGCTTTTCGGTCACCGCGGAGGGGAAGGCGCTTCGGTGGGACAAGTCCGACCCCGATACCTGGCGCATCGAACCGGACGGCGCGCACGAAATCACCGTGCGCTTCGAGGCGCGCGCCGATTCGCTGGACAACGCGTTCAATTGGGCGCGCGACGACTTCGCGCTCATCAATGGCACCAACGTCTTCCTGTATCCCGAGGGGCAATCACCCGCCTTTCGCTCGCGGGTGAGCGTGCGGACGGAACCCGGCTGGCGCGTGCTCACGGGGCTCGAGCGCGACAGCACCGGCGCGTTCACCGCGCCCTCGTATCACGAGCTGGTCGACGCGCCATTCTTCGTGGGACGGTTCGACGTGGACAGCGCGGAGATTGCCGGGCGCTGGATGCGGCTCGCGACGTTCCCGCGTGGCAGCGTGGCCGGGGGACGGCGCGCGAAGCTGTGGGAGTCGCTGCGCCGGTCGGTGCCGCCCCAAGTGGCGATCTTCGGCGAGACGCCGTGGACGACCTACACCGTGATGCAGATTGCCGATTCGTCCTTCGGCGGGATGAGCGCCCTCGAGCACCAGAACTCGAATGTCGGCGTCATCGGCACGCCGTACCTGGATGAGTCGTTCGTGCCCAGCGTCTACGCGCACGAGATCTTTCACGCGTTCAACGTGAAGCGGCTGCGTCCGTCCGACCTGTGGCCCTACCGGTACGACCGCGCCCAGCCGACGACCTGGCTGTGGGTGAGCGAAGGGATCACGGACTACTACGCCGACGTCGTCATGGTGCGAGGCGGCGCCATCACGCCCGCCGGATTCCTCGCCGTCACGCAGGGGAAGATGGACCACGTCGCGCAGCTCGCGCCGGTGGCCCTGGAGGATGCGTCGCTGCAGACCTGGCTGCGCATGCGGGACGGCACGCAGGACATCTACTACGACAAGGGGTCGCTGGCCGGGCTCGCGCTCGACATCCTGATCCGCGACGCCACCGACAACGCCGCGTCGCTGGACGGCGTGATGCGTGCGCTGTACGGGCGCACCTACAAGGCGGGGCGGGGATTCACGGCGCAGGAGTGGTGGGACGCCGTCTCACGCGCGGCGGGCGGCGCGTCGTTCGCGGATTTCAATCGGCAATATGTGGACGGCCGCGAACCGTTCCCGTGGACGAGCTGGCTTGCGAAGGCGGGGTGGCGCTATGCCGTCGACACGCTGGTCGAGCCGCGGCTGGGCGTCGTGCTGAGCCCCGAGGCCGAGGGGCAGCTCATCACGCAAGTGAGTGAGCGCGGGGCCGCCGCGCTCGCCGGCGTGCGCGTGGGTGACATTTTGGTGAGCGTGGACGGCATTGCCGCCGCCGGCTTCGATTTCTTCGACACGTGGCGATCGCGTGCCCGCGCCGGGGCGCCGATGACGCTGGTGGTGCGCCGCGACGGCCGGTCCCTGACACTCAAGGGCACCGTGCAGGTGATGACGATGATCAACGCGCGACTGGAGGATGATCCCGCGGCGTCGCCCAGGGCGCGGCGCATTCGGAACGGCATCCTCATCGGGGCGCTCGACGGCAAGTAGGGCCGTTCGCCGGCGAGCCAGGCGCGCACGCAACAGGCCCCGCACGCGTCGTGCGGGGCCTGTTCCACGGGCGGGAGACGCTACGGCTTGAGCTTCCGGTAGGCCTCGACGCGCGCGGCGTCGCGGGGCGACGGGCCGGTAGGGAGCGCCATCTCCCGCTCCACCGCGTCGATCTCGCGCGGCACCGCGGCGGTGATGCGGTCGAACCCGCTGGCGGTCACGACGTAATCGTCCTCGATGCGCACGCCGATGTTCGCGTAGCGTGCGACCAGCGCGGCGAGCCGGGCGCGCAGCGCCGCATTGGCGGGGACGTCGGGGATGATCTCCACGGTGTTCGCCCGCACGTACAGCCCCGGCTCCAGCGTGAAGACACTTCCCTCGGCGAGCACGCCCTGCGTGTAGGCATCCACGTCGTGCACGTCGAGGCCAATCGGGTGCCCCAGGCCGTGCATGTAGAACAGCCGGTACTGCGGGCACTGGCTGTCGCGGGACGCCCGGCCGCAGGCATAAGTGGCGTCGGGCGATTCGATCAGCCCAAGGCGCGCGAGGCCCCGCTTGATCTCGCCGAGCGCGGCGTCGTTCACGACGCCGAAGGCCACCCCGGGACGGAGCTGACGCTCCGCCGCCATCTGCGCGGCCAGCACAACGCCGTACACCTCGCGCTGCGCGGGGCTGAACTTCCCGTTGACCGGCACGGTGCGCGTGATGTCCGCCGAATAGCCGCCGTAGTACGCCGCCATGTCCATCGTCACGACTTCGCCGTCACGCATGAACCGATCGTCGCGATTGTAGTGCAGCACGGCGGAGTTGGGCCCCGAGCCGACGATGGAGCCGTATGACGGCCCGTCGCCGCCATTGCGGCGGAAGGTGTATTCGGCGATCGCCTGGATCTCGAACTCGTTCATCCCGGGTTCGATGGCGCGCATCGCCTCGCGGTGCGCGGCGGCGCTCACCGCGGCCGCGTCACGGATGAGGGTCAGCTCCGCCGCACTCTTCTGGCCGCGCTGCCGCATCACGAGCGCGTTGACGTCGGTCACCTTCACGCCGCGATGACGCCCCTTGAGGGCATCGAGGAACTGGTCGTGGGCGGTTCGTGGCGCGGCGTCGCCGGGAACGTCAGCGCCGCTGCTCCGCGAAAAGTCGCCAACCGCAAAGAGGGCGCCGCCGCCGCTGAGCAACGAGTCGAGCACGTGACGCAGCGTACCCGCGTCGCGGCCGTCCAGCTTCAGCTGCGCCTTGGCGCCCGCCACGCCCAGCCGCTCCCCCGTCCAGACTTCCTGTGCCGGATCCCTGGGCGGGACGAAGAGGATGCTTTGGCTCGCGCCGCCCTGCTTCACGACCACGAGCGCCGCGTTGGGCTCGAGAAAGCCCGTGAGGTACCGGAAGTTCTGCGACTGCCAGAAGTTCTGGTAGTTCTCCATCGGCTCGGGAGCGCCCAGCACGAGCAGGACGCCATCGCCGGGCAGCGCCGCGGTGAGCGCGC
The DNA here is from genome assembly GCA_036504815.1 of Gemmatimonadaceae bacterium. Classification (NCBI taxonomy): domain Bacteria; kingdom Pseudomonadati; phylum Gemmatimonadota; class Gemmatimonadia; order Gemmatimonadales; family Gemmatimonadaceae; species Gemmatimonadaceae bacterium. Next base: position 227,290 of record DASXUN010000030.1, read on the forward strand.
TGCGGCGCGCCTGATACTCGGTCTGCGGGATCTGCGCGCCGAGGAGGGAGGCGCCGCAGGCGAGGCCGAGGAGCGAACGGACGAGAATCATGGACCCACCGGGAATGTGGAGACCTCAATGATGCGGCTTCGCCAGACGCCCGGGGAGATGGCAGGGACGGGTGGCGCGGGCTAAGCTAGTCGGGTCCGCCCCCCAAGGGTGCCGCTCAACGCGACGCCCCGGCCACACGTTACGGATGCATCGGTGTCACTGCGGCCTATCGCCGCGCCTCGTTCACTGATTCCCCCACGATCATGCGACTCTCCGTCCGCCGCGCGCTGACCGCCTTGCTGCTGGTCGCCGCGCTCCCGATCGCCGCCGTCGCCCAGGGCCGGCTGACGACGCCCAAGCAGTTCTTCGGCCACGAAATTGGCGAAGACTACTGGCTGCCCAACTACACCCAGTTCGCCAAGTACTGGGAAACGCTGGCCAAGGAATCCGACCGGATGATCCTCGACACCATCGGCCTGACGGCCGAGGGACGTCCGCAGCTCATGGCCATCGTGTCGTCTCCGGAGAACATCAAGAACCGGGACAAGTACCGGCAGATTGCCGAGAAGCTCAGCCACGCCGAAGGCGTGACCGAGGCGCAGGCCAGGGCCCTCGCCAAGGAAGGCAAGGCGGTCATCTGGATTGACGGCGGCCTGCACGCCACCGAGGTGCTCGGCGCCAACCAGCTCATCGAGACCAACTGGCAGTTCGTGTCGCAGAATGACGACGAGACGCTGCGGATCCTGAACGACGTCATCCTCGTCTTCGTCCAGGCCAATCCGGACGGCATGCAACTGGTCGCCGACTGGTACATGCGCGAGAGCGACCCGAAGAAGCGCAACATGCAGATCCCGCGCCTCTACCAGAAGTACATCGGGCATGACAACAACCGCGATTTCTACGCGAACAACCAGCCCGAGACGATCAACATGAACCGCGTGCTGTACCAGGAATGGTACCCGCAGATCATGTACAACCATCACCAGACCGGTCCGGCCGGCACGGTGATGTTCGCGCCGCCCTTCCGCGACCCGATGAACTACAACCTGCACTCGCTGATCATGACCGGGCTCGACCAGGTCGGTTCGGCGATGCACGCACGCTTCGTGGCGGAGGACAAGCCGGGCGTCACGATGCGCGCGTCGACGCTCTACTCGACGTGGTGGAACGGCGGCCTGCGCACCGGCGCCTACTTCCACAACATCATCGGCCTGCTCACGGAGACGATCGGCAATCCGACGCCGATGCGCATCCCGTTTGTCCCCGACAAGCTGCTGCGCAGCGCCGACCTCCCGCTGCCGATCACGCCGCAGGAATGGCACTTCCGTCAGTCCATCGACTACTCGGTGACGGCCAACCGCGCGGTGCTCGATTTCGCGCAGCGCTACCGCGAGACGCTGCTGTTCCGCCAGTGGCAGATGGGCGCCGAGATGATCGCCGCCGGCAGCCAGGATTCGTGGACGGTGTGGCCCAAGCGGCTGCAGGCGATGAAGGACGCCATCGCCGCCGCCTCTCCGCGCGGCACCGACGTGAACGCGCCCGCCATTCCCAACCGCGGCGGACTCGGCAGCGGCGTCGCGGACCCCAAGTTCGCGGCCCTGCTGCGCGCGCCGGAACTGCGTGATCCGCGCGGCTACATCGTGCCCGCCAACCAGGCCGATTTCCCGACCGCGCTCAAGTTCATCGAGAAGCTGCAGCAGAATGCCGTCATCGTGCATCGCGCCACGGCGCCGTTCGCGGTGGCGGGCAAGTCGTATCCGGCGGGTTCGATCGTCGTGAAGACCAACCAGGCCTATCGGTCCATGGTGATCGACATGTTCGACCCGCAGGACCATCCGAACGATTTCCGGTATCCGGGCGCGCCGCCGACGCCGCCGTACGACAACGCCGGCTGGACGCTGGCGATGCTGATGGGCGTGCAGTACGACCGCGTGCTCGACGGCTTCGACTGCCCGTGCGAACGGGTCGAGCCCGCCAACCTCGTGACGGCGCCGGCGGGCGTGGTGGCCAAGAGCGGCACCTGGAAGCTCTCGCCCGTGCAGAACGATGCCTTCGCGGCGGTCGCGCGCCTGCTGAAGGGCGGCGTGGACGTGTACCGCGGCTTCGACGGCAACTTCTATGTCGCGTCGAACGGCAAGAGCCGCCCCATCGCCGAGAAGGCGGCCAAGGAACTGGGCGTCACGTTCGCGGAAGGCAAGCGTCCCGCCGGTGCGCAGAAGGTCACGGCACCGCGCGTCGCGCTCTTCGACCGCTACGGTGGCCAGATGCCATCGGGCCACACGCGCTGGCTGCTCGAACAGTTCGGGATGCCGTACACCGACATCTATCCGCAGGAGCTCGACGCGGGCAACCTGCGCGCCAAGTACGACGTGATCGTCTTCCCCGACGGCTCGATCCCGGCCGCGGCGGGCGGCGGACGGCGCGGTGGCTTCGGCGGCCTGGGACCCGACACCAACTCGCTGCCGCCGGAGTGGCGCAAGACCACGGGGAGCGTGACGGTGGACAAGACGGTGCCGCAGCTCAAGGCCTTCATGGAAGCCGGCGGCCGCATCGTGACGATCGGTTCGTCGTCGTCGCTGGCCCAGCACCTTGGCCTGCCGGTGGAGAACTACCTGACCGAAGGCGGCAAGCCGCTGCCGGCGGAGAAGTTCTACGTACCGGGCTCGATCCTGAAGGCGTCGTTCGACACGACGGCGATGGTGAGCAAGGGCATGGCGGCGCGGGCCGATGTCTTCTTCGACAACTCGCCGGTGTTCAAGCTCGGCGCCGACGCCGCGTCCAAGGGCGTGAAGCGCATCGCGTGGTATGAGACGTCGCCGCTGGTCTCCGGCTGGGCATGGGGCGAGAAGTACCTCGATGGCGGCACGGCGATCGCCGAGGCATCCGTGGGAACGGGAACGCTCTACCTGTTCGGCCCGGAAATCCTGTTCCGCGCGCAGCCGCACGGGACGTTCCGGCTGTTCTTCAACTCGCTGTACGCGGTGAAGCCGCCGGTGCAGTGATGGCGGATTGAGGGTCGGGAATCCGGAACGGGATCTCGGATCACGAACCCGGATCACGATGGGCGATCGGCTCGCGGCACATGCGAGTCCGTCGCCCATCGGCCGTTCTGTCGGCCCTGCGACGGAAGCCTCACGTGCGATGGCGGCCGCACACAAGTGTCATCTCCGTGTTGCCGCGTGTAGGTCCCCGTGGCAACTTCAAGTCGTAGTCGCGCCGACGCCGGCGCCATGTCGTTCCGTCGCCCCCTTCGTTCATCGTTCAGATCGCCGAAGCGTGACACAGCGCGAGACGCTCATCACCCACCGCTCCGCCCGTCGAAACTCGGTCGGGGAGACCATGGCGCCGCTTGGCCGCCTCTATCTCTGGTTTCCCACCGAGCAGGCGATGGCAAAGGTGGTGGCGCTGCTCCGCCAGCACACGCTCGACTTCGAGTCGGCGGCTGGCGATGCCCTCGTCCTGGACGTCGAGTGGTCCGTGCTCCGCGACATCGTCGGGCCCCTGCGACGCCTGCTCACGCACGGCGAGGCCGACGAGACGCGCGTGCTGTACAAGCCCGCCGGCGGCGCGCTCTCCATCGGCGACTTCCCGACCGTCAAGTCGTATTCGCAGTTCGCGCTCGTCAGCCAGAGCACCTGGCTGCGGGAACTGCTCGACACCCGGCGCTACACGAGCGTGCTGCAGCCGATCGTGCACGCCGACGCCCCCGAGCAGGTGTACGCGCGCGAGGCGCTGCTGCGCGGGGCCGAACGCGACGGCGGCGTGGTGCATGCGCAGTACCTCTTCGAGGTGGCGCGCGGCTGCGGCATGCTCGCCGAGCTCGACCTCGCCGCGCGCGACTCGGCCATCGACACGATGACGCGGGCCGGGCACCCGGAATCGCTCTTCCTGAACCTCACCCCCAGCGCCATCGACGATCCGCTGGCCGCCCTCGCGCACACCGTGGCGCAGATCGACCGGCTGCAGCTGCCGCACGAACGCGTCGTCTTCGAGGTGGTGGAGAGCGAGCACGCGCCGGACATCGTGCACCTGCGCGGACTGCTCGCGACCTACCGTGATGCCGGCTTCCGCGTGGCGCTCGATGACGTGGGGGCGGGCTACTCCTCGCTGAACCGCCTGCACCAGCTGCGCCCCGAGTTCATCAAGCTCGACATGGACCTCGTGCGTGGCGTGGACCGCGATCCGTACAAGGCGCTCATCGCGCGCAAGACGATCGAGATCGCCACCGAACTCGGCATCGCGACCATCGCCGAAGGGGTCGAGTCCCCTGGCGAGCTGGAGTGGGCGCAGGCGCATGGCGCCGCCTACGTGCAGGGCTATGCGACGGGCCGACCCAGCGAACCGATCTTCGGCCAGACCTGAGCATCCGAAACCCCGCCGTCCGCCGGGCGTAGGGTAATCGACCCCAATCGGAGTGCCGCGATGTTTGCCCTGCTCGCTCGCCTGTTCGCGCTGCGTCCGCTGCTTGGCGTGGCAGTCCTCGGCATTCCGGTGCTCGGGCTCATCGCCATTGGCCTCACGGTCGTGGTCGTCGGCAAGCTGCTGCTCTTCGTCGTGCTCCCCATCGCGCTGGTGGTCTGGCTGGTGAAGCGCGTCTTCCGGCCGCACGACGACCTGGTGCCGCCGCCGGCATAGGGCGGGCGCCGTCGTGCGGCAGATCGCGGGCGCCGCCCCGGGCGCCGCCCTTGATCGACGCGGCGCGGGGCGCCACCTTGCCGACGCGCCATGACCGCCCGCCTCCCACTCGCCTCGCTCCTCCTGTCGTGCGCCGCCATCGCCGGCGCATACGGCTTGGCGTTCCTGCCGGGCGGCGCGCCGCCTCTGGCGGCGTGGGGCCTCGCGCTGGGCAGCGCGGGAGCGCTGTCGTCCACGATGGCCCTGGGCGCGATGCGCACGGGACGGCTGCGGCCCATCGCCCTGCTCGCGTGCGTGCTGACCTTTCTCGTCGTGGGCGGCGCCTTCGCGGTGGTGCTCCTGCTGCCTCCCGCCGAGGGCGCGTCGGCCACCCTGGTGCTCGGCCTGCCGCTGCGCACGGCCATCGTGCTCTACGGCGTGGGCGTAGTGCCGATGCTGTTCCTCCCGCTGGCCTATGCGGCGTCGTTCGACTCCGACACGCTGAATGAAGCCGACATCGAACGGGTGCGGCGGGCCGCGCCGGAGCGCACGCCGTGACCGGCTGGTTCGCGGTGCAGGCCGGGACGCCGGCGGCGCTCCGCCGGCCGGAGATCATCGGTGTCGCGGTGCTGTATTTCCTCGTCGTCGCGATCATCGGCGTATGGGCGACGCGCCACACGCGCAGCGCGCGCGACTTCTTCGTGGCGGGGCAGGGCATCGGCATCGTGACCCTCGCCGTTGCGGCGATGGCCAGTACGCTGTCGGGCTTCGCGTTCATTGGCGGACCGGGGCTCGTCTACTCGGCGGGCACCGGTGCGGTCTTCATCATCCTGTCGGCGTCCATCACGAACACGATGGGGGCATGGGTGCTGGCACGGCGCATGCGCCTGCTCGGCGAAGCGCGGGGACTGATCACCGTTCCCGACGCCATCGGCGCGCGATACCGCTCACCCGCGGCCCAAGGGCTCAGCGCGATCGCCATCCTCGTGGCGGTCATCGGCTACATGGCCACCAACTTCCTGGCGCTCGGTCTCGTCGTCGATGCGATGTTCGGCACGGGGCTGTCGCTCGGCATCTGGCTGGCCATGCTGATCACGCTGTCGTACACGGCGACCGGCGGCATTCTCGCCGGCGTGTACACCGATCTCTTTGAAGGACTGGTGAAGACGGCGGCGTCGGTGACGGTCTTCTACTATGTGCTGCGCGCCGGCGGCGGGCTGGAGGGCATCTCGCGCGCGATCACGGCGGTCGACGCCACGTTCATCGGCCCGTGGGGCAAGATGCCGCCCCTCGCGGCGCTGTCGCTCTTCTTCGTCTTCGGGCTCGGCGCGCTCGGCCAGCCGCACGTGGCGCACAAGTTCTACATGCTCCGCGATCCGCGGCGGCTCAAGTGGTATCCGCTGCTGATGAGCGCCGCGATGGCGCTGACGCTGCTGCTGTACGTGGGCGTCGGGTTCGTGATGCGCGCCAAGGTGGCGGTGGGCGCCCTGCCGCCGCTCGCGCGCGCCGATGACGCCACGCCGGCCTTCGTGCTGGGGTTCACCCCCGACGCCGTGGCCGGGCTCGTCTTTGCGGGCGTGATCGCCGCCGGCATGAGCACCGTGAACTCGTTCATGAACATCGGGGCGGCGGCGCTGACCCACGATCTGCCGCGCGCACTTGGCTGGCGCGTGGGCGATGAGCTGCGCTGGGGGCGCGCGTGGACCATCGCGCTCTCGCTGGCGGCCGTGATCCTGGCCCAGATGCCCGGGACGGTGGTCGCGTTCCTTGGCATCTTCGGCTTCGGCCTCTTCGCGGCCACGCTGGTGCCGTCGCTCGCCATCGGGCTCAATTGGCAGGGCGCCACACGCGAAGGCGCGATCGCGTCCATCGCCACGGGACTCGTGCTCACCTTGGCGCTCGAGTCGCTCGCGTTCCTGAAGGTGTTCTCGCTGCCGGCCGGCGTGACCATCAGCGGCCTGGCGCTCGTTCTCTCGCTGCTCGTCTTCTTCGCCGTCTCGTGGCTCACGCGTTCGCGCGCCGCCGGGCAGCTCGATCCGGACGTGCGCGTGGTGATGGAGGTCTAGACGCGGGTGGAAGCCGCTTCGTGCCTCGATAGTGGCTGCTTACCACGGATGGACACGGATTGAACGGATCAACGCGGATCGTTCTTGGGGTGATCGCCATGAGTGATCCGCGTTCTTCCGCTGCATCTTCGAATTCCGCGTCGCGAAGCTGACGTCGGCACTGCAATTCGTCCCAGCGCAACGCACCATCGCCAATCGCTATCCGAATTCGCGATCCTGAGTCCCACTCCGAATTCCAGATCCTAGGTCTATCGAAGGACTGCCTTGGCGATAGTCTGCAGCTGCATGTTGCTGGTCCCTTCGTAGATCGCGCCGATCTTCGCGTCGCGGTAGAACTTCTCCACCGGATAATCCTTGGTGTAGCCGGCGCCCCCCAGCAGTTCGACCGCGAGCGACGTCACCTGCTGGCAGACCTGCGATGCGTACAGCTTGGCCATCGCGCCGGTGACGGCGATGTCCAGCCCGGCCTCCTTCTGCCGCGTGGCGTTGTACACCATCAGCCGCGCCGCCTCGAGTTCGGTGGCCGCCTGCGCCACCTGGAATTGAAGCCCCTGGAACTCGGCGAGCGCCTTGCCGAACTGCTTGCGTTCCTTGAGGTACGCCACCGCCGCGTCGAGCGCGCCCTGCGCGTTGCCGATCATCTGGGCGCCGATGCCGATGCGCCCTTCGTTGAGCGTCTCGATGGCGATCTTGTAGCCCTGCCCCACCGGGCCCAGCACGTTGGCCGCGGGAACCGGCACGTTGTCGAGGATCAGTTCGCACGTGCTCGATGCGCGAATCCCCAGCTTGTCCTCCTTCTTGCCCACCGCAAAGCCGCGGAAGCCGCGCTCGACGATGAACGCCGTGATCCCCTTGTAGCCCTTCGACGGGTCGGCGTTGGCGAAGATGATGAAGAAGTCCGCCTCGGCGCCGTTGGTGATCCAGAGCTTGCGCCCGTTGAGCACGAAGGAGCCATCCGGCTGCGCGGTCGCGCGCGTCTGCAGCGCGAAGGCATCGCTCCCGGAGACCGCCTCGGAGAGCGCGTAGGCGCCCACCATGTCGGTGCACAGCCGCGGCAGGTATCGCGCCTTCTGCTCCTCGCTGGCGTACGTGAGCATCGGGTAGAGAACGAGCGTGTTCTGCACGTCCACCATGATGGCGGCCGCCGCGTCGGCCTTGCTGATCTCCTCGACGGCGATGGTGACCATCATCAGGTTCCCGCCGGCGCCGCCATGCTCCTCGGGGACCTGGATGCCCATCAGGCCGAGCTCGAAGTACTTGGGGATCAGCGTCGGGTCGAGCTTTGCCGCGCGCTCCATCTCCTGCACGCGCGGGCGCACTTCGCCGTTCGTGAACTCGGCGACGGCGTCGCGGAATGCGAGCTCGTCGTCGCTGAGGGTCGTCAGCGGGGGGCGCTGGGAGGAGAAGTCGTTGGTCATGGCCATAACCTAACACGGGCAGCGCGGGCGCACCCCACCCTCCGATGGGTACGGACATGGCTGACAGGAGATGAGGGACAGGCCAGCCGTTCTCCTGCGGGGGCGCGGAGGCTCACCTGACATCCTCGGGGGGCGAAGCGTGCAAGTCCCACGGTGGCCGCGCGTTGCCGGAACAATATTCCCCTACAAGTACGTATCGTAATAGACATTTACTTCGTCGACCCGGCCCGTTTTCGCGGTGCAATGTCCTGACGCGCGGTGCGCGAATTGCACGATAGGCAAGCCCCGAGTCCTCGGATATGCTACCCGGGTCCTTTGCCGACGTCCCCTGCCTTCGTGCGAGGCCCCGCTTCGGCGGACGCCAGCACGAGGCACCCACCCGAGCGACTCGCTGGGTTCCCAATGCGCCGCGCGCCGTACCGCCAAATGCTGGAGGACACTGCGCTCGCGCCGCGGCGGACCGGGGCTGGTGCCGGCTCTCCCGTCCTGTACCGGCCCGGCAGCGATCGATTCCCCTCTCACCCTCGGAACACGCTCCAATGAAACGCTTCCTTCTGCGGACGGCCGCCGCTGGCCTGGCCTGCCTCCTCGCGTCGATCCCGGCCCAGGCCCAGACCGACATCGTGACCGACATGCTGAGCCTGCGCATCCAACTGCGAGGCCAGATGATCGCGGAGCACTCGGATTTCGGCGCCGGCAATGACCGGCTCGGCGATCGCACCGATCTCCGGCTCCACCGGTTTCGCATCACGTTCACCGGGATGTTCGATAGCACCTACGGGTTCGTGATGAACACCCACAGTGCCATCAGTGGCACGAAGTCCGGCATCGTCGGCCATACCATTTCCACGGCGGATACCGACTTCAACGACAGCGGCGTCAGGCTGCTCGATGCGTACTTCATCGCGAACTACAACAAGTACGTGAATTTCAAGTTCGGACTCACGAAGATCCCGATGACTCGCGGGAATCTCGACGGCTGCTTCGACCCGATCGGAATTGACCGGTCGCTGTGGGCGTTCACGGGATACGGAACGTCGCCGATCAAGGCGAGTCGGGACATGGGCGTGAACATGTGGGGCAAGCTCTTCGGTGGCCGCTCCGTGTACCAGCTCGCGGCCTTCCAGGGACGCGAGGGATTCGCCCGCACGACGCACCCGTTCAGCGGGGCAACCGTGACGTCGAGCCAGACGCCGGGGAACTCGCTGCTCTACGTCGGGCGCATCCACTACTCGCTGCTCGACGCGGAGGCGGACGGCTCGGGCTACCAGGGATCGTATCTGGGCGACTTGAAGGTGCTGACGTTCGGCGTCGGAATGGGGCACGAAAGCGACGCCATCTACAAGAACGTCACGTCGGCGGGCGTGGTGTCGAACGAGGAGACGGTGGACTACAACGCCCTCACCGCCGACATGTTCTTCGAGTACCCGACCTCGGCCGGCACGGTCACCCTGACCTCCGCCTACATCAAGGTGGATTTCGACGATGTCTACAAGACGAACCTCAACCCCGGCGACCTGCTCACCAACTACGGCGGCGTGAACGGGCAGAAGGACGGCTTCTATGTGAAGGGCGCCTTCCTCCTGCCCAAGAAGTTCGGGAAGGAAGGCAAACTGCAGCCCTACGGCTACTACGAGAAGTTTGACGTCGCGGCGATCGCGGGCGTGAAGGAACAGACCATCACGCAGAAGGCGATCGGCGTGAACTGGTACATCCGCGGCCAGAACGTCCGGTTCACCACGGAGTACCTGAAGAACGAATTCGCCAAGCCCACCGGCCTGATTGGCGGCCGCGTCAATGCTTCCAACCAGCCCATCGATCTCGTCACCGAGAACACCTCGCTGCGCGCGATGTTCCAAGTCGCGTTCTGAGTGCACCCGACCACCGTTACCTCTCAACCAGGGATTCCACGATGCTCAAGTACCTCTTCCTTCCCATGCTGCTTCTTACGCTCGGTTTCTCGCCGGCGAATGCGGCACCCGATGATCCAGCCGGCGCGGTCACGTCCGTCGAAGGCACTCAGGTGACGCTGACAGTCACTGGCGCTATGCCGACGTGGGCCAGAAAGGGTGGCTATGTATCGGCCTTCACCGCCGAGGGGAAGCTCGTCGTCCGTGGTGCGAAGATCGTGAAGGTCGACGGGAACATCCTCACGGTCACGTCCCCCAAGGCCAAGGAGCTGAAGGTCGGAAAGGCGTACAAGCTCGCGAAGGCGAGAGTCACTGAAGGCTGTTAGCGATCGCATGGGGGGTGGGTGCGACTCGCCTTCTGAAGTACCAAGCGGGGCGGCCATCGGCGCAATGCCGGTGGCCGCCCCGAGGAGCCGCAATTCGAGCGCACGGACGGCTCGGGCCGGCGGCAAGCGGCGACGCTACCGGTGCATCGCGATCGGGATGCGCCGCTGGCCGAACGACCCGTCGAACGGGCGAAACCGGCCCGCGATGCCGGTGCCGCATGCCGGGCAGTGCCCGTCGGGCGTCAGCCGGTACTGGTCAATGCGATACCAATCGCGCGCGATGAGCGTCACGCCGCACCCGGGACAGACCGTGGCGCCGCCCTCGGTGTCGTGCACATTGCCCGTGTAGACGTAACGCAGCCCGGCGCGCTGCGCGATGTGGCGCGCTCGCGTCAGGGTCGCTGCCGGCGTCGGCGGCAGGTTGCGCATCTTCCAGTCGGGATGGAAGGCCGAGAAGTGCAGCGGCACGTCCGGACCGAGCTCGCGCGCGATCCAGCGGGACATCGCGTCCAGTTCGTCGTCGCTGTCGTTGCACCCCGGGATCACCAGCGTGGTGATCTCCACCCAGACGTCGGTCTCGTGCGTCAAATACCGCAGCGTGTCGAGCACCGGCTGCAGGTGGCCGCCGGAGAGCGCGACGTAAAAGTCCTCGGTGAATGCCTTCAGGTCGACGTTGGCCGCGTCCATCTTGGCGTAGAATTCGCGGCGCGGCACGTCGTTGATGTACCCCGCCGTCACCGCCACCGTCTTGAGTCCCGCGGCGTGGCACGCGTCGGCGGCGTCCATCGCATACTCGGCGAAGATCACCGGATCGTTATAGGTAAACGCCACGCTGGCGCAGCCGGCCTCGCGCGCGGCCGCCGCGATCTCCGCAGGCAGGGCGCGATCGACCAGCGTGTCCACCTCGCGTGACTTGGAGATGTCCCAGTTCTGGCAGAACTTGCACGTCAGGTTGCACCCCGCCGTGCCGAACGAGAAGACCGACGTTCCCGGATAGAAGTGATTGAGCGGCTTCTTCTCGATGGGATCGACGCAGAACCCGGACGACCGGCCGTACGTGGTGAGCACCATCGTCCCGTCCACCATCTGCCGCACAAAGCAGAGGCCGCGCTGCCCCTCGTGCAGCCGGCACTCGCGCGGACAGAGGTCGCACTGGACGCGACCGTCCGGCAGCGCGTGCCACCAGCGCGCCGGGTGGCGCGATTCGGGACTGAGCATCGCGTTCACTCGTGCCACTTCGCGACCGTGAATCGCGACAGTTTCACGCCGGACGCCCAGAATCTTCCGGGAAGGCCCGCCTTCTCCTTCAAGTGAAAGAGGAACTCGGCGGGCTTCGGGAGCTGCTCCCACACCTGCGGGAGATAGACGCTGCGATGGCGCCCGTATTCACACAGCACGCCGTCGACGTTGGGCCGCAGCGCCGAGAGCGCCTCTGTCTCGCTGGCCACCGTCATCGGTTCGGGCGCCGACAGCAGCGACACCTCCACGCGCACGTCCTCGAACTCGGTGTGCTTCAACGGGCGGAAGCGCGGATCCTGGAAGGCCGCGGCGACAGCGTTCTCCTGCACGTCCTCGCCCAGTGGGCGACGCGCCTCGATGGAGCCGATGCACCCGCACAGCTTGCCTCTCTTCGTAAGTGTCACGAAGGTGGCACCCGGTTTCGACAACCACGACGCATCGGCCGCCGCCGGCGTGCGCAGGCCAAGCGCTGCCCCGATGGCGCCGCGCGCGAGCCGCAGCAGCATGGCGCCCTTCACCTCCTCCGCGACCACGCCGGTGCGGGCGGCATCGTCCGCATCCACGGACACCGAGTCACCGCTCGCCGGCAGGAAGGCGAACGCGGCGTACCCCACCACACGCTCCGCATCACCCGCCGTCTGGCTCGAGTTGCGCACGTCGAGCACCACCGGCTTCAGGCCGTGCCGCTGCGCCGCAAGCAGCAGGCCGTTGATCGGCGTGGCCCCGCAGGCCTGACGATGCCCGATATGGTGGTTCAGTTGCAGGATCGCCGCCACCGTATCGGCATCCACGCGGCGGGCGACCTCATCGGGGAGGTAGTGCGAAAGGTCGGAACTGATCACGAGGAGTGTCTCGTCGCCGCCCCAGGCGAGGTCCAGCACGTCCGCCACCTGCGCCGCACTCGCCTCGCCCACCACCAGCGGGACCAGCTGGAAATCGCCGAGCACCTGCTGCAGAAACGGGAGCTGCACCTCGAGCGAGTGCTCGGGCTCGTGCGCGTCATCGTTGCGCGAGACGTGCGGCGAGGCATCAAGCTGTCGCATTACCTCGACGTCGAGGGCAACCTCACCGAAGGGGGTGCGGAAGCGGTCGCTCGTCGGCAGCGCGAGCCCCCGCAGCATCACGTGATGGGCGGGGCCGAGCAGCACGACCCGGCGATACCGGTCGCGCAGCGGCGCGAGTTGGGCGTAGGCGCTGGCAGCGATCGGTCCCGAGTAGATGTAGCCCGCGTGCGGCACGATGAGCGCCTTGGGCGCTCGCTCGAGCGCGGCGCCTTCGGGCCGTGCGAGCAGTTCGACAACGTCCTGCTTGAGCGAAGCGGGACGGGCGGCGTAGAACATCCCCGCCACGGCGGGAGGACGAACGGTGGTCATGGGGAATGACCTCGACGATCCGCGCGTTGCGCGTTGATCTCCGTGGGTGGAGCCTTCGGCCGCACCGGCGTCCGAAGGTCTGTCCTACGCTACTGTGCGCCGCGGCGGATTGCCATACGCGCCGGGGGCTCGGGGCGTTCCGGCGTCACGTCCGGAACACGTCGAGCGCCAATTCCACCTTCCCGAACGGCGCCGACACCTGCACGCCCTGCACCACCGGCCGCACCCGATCGAGCATCTCCCGCGCGATGGCGATCCCTTCGGCCACGGCGTGATCCTTGGACTTCTCGTTGGCGCGCCCCATGCGCTCGATGACGGCCGACGGCACCGTGACCCCGGGCACTTCATTTGCCAGGAATTCGGCGTTGCGCACCGACACGAGCGGCCAGATGCCGGCCACGACGGGGAGATGATGCTCCTCGATGCGCCGTACGAACGACTCGAGTTGCTCCGTGTCAAAGACCGGCTGCGTGACCGCGAACTCGGCGCCCGCCTCCACCTTCCACGCGAAGCGCTTCAGTTCGTGTTCCACGTCGATCGCGACCGGGTTCACGCCGACGCCGATCACGTAGCGCGTGGGGGCGCCAATGCTGTTGCCGCCCGGATCGACGCCGTGGTTGAGGCGGCTCACGAGATTCGTGAGGCCGATGGCATCGATGTCGAAGACCGCGGTCGCATCGGGATACGGCCCCATCTTGGGCGGATCGCCCGTGACGAGCAGCACATTGTGCAGGCCGAGCGCCGACGCGCCGAGCAGGTCGGAGAGCATACCCAGCAGGTTGCGGTCGCGGCAGGCGTAGTGGGTGACCGTCTCGATGCCGCAGGCCTGCTGGATGAGCACGCTGGTGGCGATGGCGCTCATGCGGCTTTGCGCGCGCGGGCCGTCGGGGACGTTCACGGCGTCCACGCCGGCGGCCTTCAGCTTGCGCACCTCGTCGAGCATGCGCGATGGCTCGACGCCGCGGGGCGGCACGATCTCGACACTGGTCACGAAGGCGCCGGCCGCGAGCTTTCGTCCCCACGCCGAGCGCTCGCCCAGCGCCACCGGCTGCACCGCGTGCGACTCGTGGTGCGCGGCCACCCGCGACAGTCGCCCGCCGCCGGCCGAACCCTCGACCGTCGCGTGGCGCGGCACCAGCGGGCGGACGCCGTCCACCATCGCGCGGATGTGGTCGGGCGTCGTCCCGCAGCAGCCGCCGATCAGTCGCACGCCGGCCTGGATCAGGTTGCGCGCATACGTCGACATGTACTCGGGGCTCGCCATGTACATGCGACGCCCGCTGACCTCGCGCGGCATGCCGGCGTTCGGCATCGCCGAGAGCTTCTTCGACGTGACCGGCACCATGCGCTCGATCGCCTCGAGGATGGTCTGTGGTCCCACGGAACAGTTGAGGCCGATGATGTCCGCGCCGCTCTCCTCCAGCGCCTCGGCCACTTCCTCGGGCGGCACGCCAAACGACGTGACGCCGTCGGGGCCCACCGTCATCTGCGCGATGACGGGGAGGGCGGGGTCCACGGCGCGGGCCGCCTTCACCGCCTGCGCGATCTCGTTCAGGTCGCTGAACGTCTCGAGGATGAAGCAGTCCACGCCGCCCTCGCGGAGGGCGCGCATCTGCTCGGCGAAGAACTCCTGCGCTTCCTCGCGCGAGGTGGGACCGTACGGCTCGATGCGCAGGCCCAGCGGGCCCACCGCCCCCGCCACCAGCGCCTGCTCGCCGGCCGCGTCGCGGGCCAGCGTCGCGGCGGCCACGTTGAACTCGCGCACGTTCGCCTCGAGCCCGTAGTGCTGAAGCTTGGGCCGGTTGGCGCCGAAGGAGTTGGTCTCCAGCAATTCCGCGCCGGCGCGCACGTAGTCGGCATGGATGCCGCGCACGAGGTCGGGCTGGCGGACGTTCAGCTCGTCGTAGCACTGGTTGATGAAGACGCCCTTCGCGTACAGCACGGTGCCCATCGCACCGTCGGCGATCACCACCTGCGCCGGATCAACGAGCCGATGCCGCAGCTCGTCGCGTGTTGCGCTCATGTCGCCTCCGCCGCGGTGCGCACCGCGTAGTACTTGCATTCCGGATGGTGGAGAACGATGGCGGCCGTGCTCTGCTCGGGGACGAGCTGGAATGCCTCGGTGAGCGTCATGCCGAGCGCCTGTTCCGCGGGGAGCAGCTTGAACAGCTGCCCGTGGTCGTCGAGATCGGGGCACGCGCCGTACCCCCACGAGTAGCGCTTGCCCTGCACCGGGTCGACGCCCAGTTCACGGCGGATGTGCGCGTGCATCCACTGCGCGGTGGCCTCGGCCGCCTCGACGGCGAGGCCGTGCACCAGGAAAGCCTCGCTGTACTCGCCGGCGGCCTGCAGCGCGGCGAACCGGGCCGCGGCCGCCTCGCCCACGGTCACGATCTGCAGGGCGATCACGTCCACCTCGTCGCTGGCGACCGGGCGCACGTAGTCGGCGAGGCAGAGATGCTCGCGTCCCACCTGGCGCGGGAAGTTGAAGCGTGCGATCTCGCGGCGCGCGCCGCCGTCGCTCTCGAACGCGGCGGGATCGTAGACGACCATCGCATTGCCATCGGCCTGGGCCGGGAAATAGCCGTACACCGCCTGCGGCTGCAGCCAGCCCTCGCGCGTGGCGTCGGCCTCGAGGCGCTGGCGCATGGGCTCGAACTCGGTGCGGACGAGGGTATCGAACGCCTCGCCCGAGCCGCGGCCGCCCCACTGCAGGCGGTAGAGCTCGTCGAGGTCGAGCAGGTCGAGCACTTCGCGCAGGGGGATGTCGTGCAGCACCCGCGTGCCGAAGAACGGCGCGCGCGGCACGGGCACGTCGGTGCGCACGGCGCTGCGCGCCCCGCCGGCCTCACCGGCACGGACGTCCTTGCCGACGTTCGTGTGCAGGAACACGTCGTTGCGCGCATCGGCCATCAGCTGCGCCGTGAACGAGGCACGCACCGCCGGATCCTGCAGGCGGTCCATCGTCTCGAGCCCCTCAAACGCGTCCTTGCAGTAGAAGACCCCCGGCTCGTACGCGCGTTCACCCTCCACGAACATCGCGCGGCGGCCAAAGCGGCGATTGATCGCCGCGCCGCCGATGAGCACCGGCAGCTGCAGTCCGCGCCGGTCGAGTTCCTGCACGCACAGCGGCATCTGCTTCGAGGTGCTCACGAGCAGGGCGCTGAGCCCGATGGCGTCGGCCTTCAGCTCGATGGCCTTGTCCACGATGGTGTTCACCGGCACCTGCTTGCCCAGGTCGTGCACCGTGTAGCCGTTGTTGGCGAGGATCGTGTTCACCAGCGACTTGCCGATGTCATGCACGTCGCCGTAGACCGTGGCGAGCACGACGGTCCCCTTGGTGTATCCCGCCTGCCGCTCGAGGAATTGCTCGAGGTGCTTGACCGCCCGCTTCATCACCTCGGCGCTCTGCAGCACGAAGGGGAGGATCAGTTCGCCCGCGCCGAACTTGTCGCCCACTTCCTTCATCGCCGGCAGCAGCACCTCGTTGAGCACACGCACCGGCTCCGCGCGCACCCCGGCCGCATCCAGCGCGTCCTCGATGCCTTCCTTCTTCCGGTGCACCACCATCCAGTGCACGCGCTGGGCGGCGGTCATCCCCGCTGTGGGATCGGCCTTCTCTCCCGTCTCCCGTCTTCCGTCTCCCGTCTGTTGGAAGTGCTCAAGGAACTTCTGCAGCGCATCCGGCCGCCGATTGAAGATCAGGTCGTCGGCGAGCGCCCGCTCCGTCTCCGGGATCTCGGCGTACGGCGTCACGTGCGCCGGATTCACGATTGCCGCGTCCAATCCGGCCTGCACGCAGTGGTGCAGGAAGACCGAGTTGAGCACGCCGCGCGCCTCGGGGGCGAGGCCGAACGAGACGTTGCTGACGCCGAGGATCGTGAGCACCCCCGGCAGCGAGCCCTTGATGGCGCGGATCCCGTCGATCGTCTCGTGCGCCGAATCCACCCACTCGGCGTCGCCGGTCGCCAGCGTGAAGGTGAGCGCGTCGAAGACCAGGTCGTCGGGCGACAGCCCGTACTCGCCGACCACGATGTCGTGGATCTTGCGGGCCACCTCGAGCTTGCGCGCCGCCGTGCGCGCCATGCCGTGCTCGTCGATGGTGAGCGCGACCAGCGCGGCCCCGTGGCGCTTCGCCAGCGGCACCACCGCCTCGATGCGCGCGCGCCCGTTCTCCATGTTGATGGAGTTCACCAGCGCGCGCCCCGGCACGTGCTCGAGCGCGCGGGCAATGACGTCCGGCTCCGTGGAGTCGATCATCAGCGGCGTCTCCACCGACTGCGACAGCAGGCGCACCACCTGCTCCATCTGGTCGGCCTCGTCGGCGCGTTCGGTGACGGCCACGCAGACGTCCAGCACGTGCGCCCCACCGTCCACCTGCTCGCGCGCGACCTCGAGGATGCCCTCGTAATCCTCGGCGAGCAGCAGCCGCTTCACCTTGCGCGAGCCCTGCGCATTGACGCGCTCGCCGACGAGCAGCGGCGCGGGGTCCTGGTGCAGCGTGATGGCGCGCATCGCCGAGGAGGCGCGCGGCACATGGTGCGCGCGCGGGGCGAAGGGCGCGGTCACGGCGGCCGCCGGCGTCCCGGTGCCGGCGGCGGGCGTGGCGTCGCCGCGCACCGCCCGCACCACCGCCTCGAGATGCGCCGGGGTCGTGCCGCAGCAACCGCCCACCACGCGCACGCCGAATTGCTGCACGAAGTCGCGGAGCGCCTCGGCCATCGGCGCCGGCTCGAGCGGATAGACCGCGTCCCCGGTGCCGGTGTTGAGCGGCAGCCCCGCGTTGGGAATGCAGCTGATCGGCCGCGTGGCGTGCTCGGTGAGATAGCGCACCGGCTCGCGCATGTGCTCGGGGCCCGTGGAGCAGTTCAGCCCGATCACGTGCACCGGCAGGGCCTCGAGCGTCGTCATCGCGCTGGCGATGTCCGTGCCGAGGAGCATCCGCCCGCTCGTGTCCAGCGTCACCTGCGCCTGCACGGGCAGGCGATGCCCCGTCTCGGCAAAGAGTTGCTCGAAGCCGGCGATCGCCGCCTTGACCTCGAGAATGTCCTGCGACGTCTCCACGAGGAGCACGTCCACGCCCCCTTCGGCGAGGTACTTGGCCTGCCAGTAGTACTGCTCGGCGAGCGCGTCGAACGTGATGGCCGAGAGCGCGGGGTCGCTGGAACTCGGCAGCATCCCCGTGGGCCCGATGGAGCCGGCGACGAAACGCGGATGGCTGATGGTGGCGAACTTCTCGCTCGCGGCTCGGGCGAGGCGCGCGGCGGCAACATTGATGTCGCGCGCCTTGTCCTTGAGGCCCCACTCCGCGAGACGCCGCGGCGTGCTCTGGAAGGTGCAGGTCTCGACCACGTCGCAGCCGACGGCGAGGAACGACTCGTGGATCGCCTGGATGACGTCCGGGCGCGTGAGCACCAGATGGTCGTTGCATCCCTCCAGCGCCGCCCCGCCAAAATCCTCGGGCGTCAGGTGATACCGCTGGATGCTCGTCCCCATGGCGCCGTCGAACACGAGGACGCGCCGGCCGAGGGCGGCGAGATAGGCGGAACTGACGGCGGGAGGAGTGTGAGGCAAGAGTGCGGTGGCGTGGTGAGGAGCGAGGAGTGGCGCGGGGGCGGGAAAAATGAAAGCGCCCACGGCGACGAGGTGCCCCGGGCTGGCGCTTTAGCGAAGGATTAACGTGGCCGCAATTTGCCCGAAATCGCCACGTGGAACGGTTGTCTTCCTAATGATCGCTCGCCTTCGCGCCGAATTGCAAGGGAACGCCAGTGTTGCGGCGTTCGCCGCTGGTCCGGCGCGCGCCTAGACGCCCGGGCGCGATTCCGGCGGAGTCGGCGGCGTCACGCCGCGTCCCGTGTGACGGATGCGCGCCTGCACGTGCATCGCCAGCGCGATGAGGCGGGCGCGCTCCAGCGGCAGGCGGAGTTCCGCGAGGACGGCGCGACGTACCGGGGCGGGGAGCGGCGTGTCGGGATTGCCGAAGACGACGACTGCGCCGCCCGGCGCCAGTCCGAGCGCGCGCAGAGCGGCGGCGTTCGAGAGCAACTCGCGCTCGACGACGGCGAGCAGCGGCGCGGCCGCGGTGGCGACGAAGGTCGCCTCGGCGATGGAGCCGGCCGTCAGCACGTGGTGGCCAGCGGCGGAGAGTGCCTGCGCGATGCCTTCTACCAGCGCCGCGTCGGCGCCGACAAGCAGAATGGAGGCCACGGTCAGTTCGAAAGGTGGCGAGAAGTCATGATTCAGGGGCGAGCAGCCGCGCGGTGGCGGCGGAAGGGTCGATACCGTCAACATCCACGAGCTTCTGCCGGCTGCCGTGACCGGCGGCGATGCGCACCGCGCGCAGCGGTACCCCGAGGGCGCCGGCGATCACCGCGATGACGGCGTCGTTGGCGGCCCCCTCGACCGGCGGCGCCTGCACCCGGACGCGGAGCGCGTCGCCGTGCGTGCCATCGATCCCCGGCCGCTTGGCCCGCGGCTGCACGTGCACGGCAAATCGGATGCCGGCGTCGCGGGGGCTGACGGTGAACGCCATCAGACGATCCGCACGAGGAAGCCCTGCACCAGGTCGAGCAGGAGATACGCCACGAACGGCGTGATGTCGATGCTCATCACCAGCGGAATGAAGCCGCGCAGCGGGTGCAGCATCCACTCGGTGAGGGCGTACGACCAGCGCACGTACCAGGCGAACGGCGCCGGCCGGATCCACGACACGATCACGCGCACGATGATCGCCACGCGCAGCAGCGAGAAGGTCCACGACACGACGAGTCGGTACAGGCCGGCGAGGCCGCCGTTCAGCATCCCCGCGGCGATGGCCACCTGCTCGCGCAGGAAGCCCAGCAGTTCGAGCGCGACGATGCCCGCCAGCACGACCACGACCAGCGTCCACCACGGCGCGGCGGCCGCATGGCCGCCGGCGCGCACGAGGCGGCGCTCCACGGGGGCGATGAACGGGCGGATGTTCGTGCGGAGGACGCCCGCGAACGCGCCAAATGGGTTGATGCGGCGCGTGCGCACCATCCAGTCGAGCACGCAGAAGATGAGGACGGCCAGGGCGAAGGCCAGGAAGCCGCCGCGCAACGCGTTGATCAGATAGTCGAGGCCGTCCAGCAGCGCGTTCACGCCGAAAAATTTGCGTGAACGCGCCGCGATCAACAAGGCATCGTCAGATCTTGCGTTTCGGCGCGAAGATGAGTCGCAGCACCTTCGGCAGCGCGCGGATCGCCGCCGGCACGGACGCGCCGTGCGCCGCCACGAGGAACGCGTCGATCTCCTCGCGGTGCGACGGGCCGTAGCCAAACCACCACGGCTGCCGCCACGCCTGGAACCAATCCGCCGTGATGGCCTTGGTGCGCACGCATTCCTGCAGGCCGAGGTCGCCGTGCACCTTCCCGAGGCCACTCGCCTTGTAGCCGCCGTGCGGCACGTCGCTCACGCCCGCCGACGTGCAGGCGTCGTTGATCAGCACCGAACCGGCCTGCAGCCGCTGTGCCACGGCGACGCCGCGCGTCACGTCGGCCGTCCAAACGCTTGCCGAAAGTCCCTGCGTGGTCTCGTTGGCGCGCGCGATCGCCTCCTCGACGTCGCGCACCTTGAGGACCGGCAGGAGCGGGCCGAACGTCTCCTCCGTCATCACGCGGCTCTCCGCGGGCACGGCGGTGAGAATCGTCGGCGGGAAGTAGCAGTCACCGGCCGGGATGTCGAGGCGCAGCGTCTCCACGGCGCCTCGCGCCAGCGCATCGGCGTGCTGCGCGGCGATCGTCGCGCGCTGCTCCGGGCGGATCATCGGTCCCACGTCGGTGGCATCATCCGTCCCCGGGCCGACCTTGAGCTGGCTCACGGCCCTGGTGAGCAGCGCCAGGAACTCATCGTAGACGCTGGCCTCGACGAACACGCGCTTGGCGGCGACGCACGTCTGGCCCGCGTTGGAGAAGCGACCCCACGCGATGCCGCTCGCGGCGTGCGCCAGGTCGGCGTCGGCGAGCACGATGGCGGGATCACTCCCGCCAAGTTCCAGCGCGCACGGAATGAGCCGCTGCGCACAGGCCACCGCGACCTTGCGCCCCGTCGCCTCGGAGCCGGTGAAGAAGACCTTGTCCACCGCCTCGCACAGCGCCGCGCCGGTGGCGCCCGCGCCGTGCACGACCTGATAGACGTCCGCGGGCACCCCGGCCTCGTGCAGGCACTCCTTCACCAGCTCCGCGATGCCCGGCGTCCACTCGCTCGGCTTGTTGACGACCGCATTGCCGCAGAGCAGTGACGGCAGCGCGGAGCTGAGCGGCAGGAACATGGGGTAGTTCCACGGCGAGATGACGCCGACGACGCCGTAGGGCTCCCGTACGAGGGTTGCCCGCTTGCGCCATGCGGCGAGCATCGTGCTGCGACGCCACCGGGCGCGCAGGAAGCGCGGCGCGGCCGCCGCAAAGTGGTCGGCCAGCGCGAGGGTCACGCCGATGTCCACGCCGAGCGCTTCGCCAATGGGCTTGCCGTTCTCGCGGGCGACGAGCAGCGCCGCCTCCTCGCGCCGGGCGAGGAGTTTCTGCGTGAACAGCCGAATGGCGTCGGCGCGCACGCGCGGCGGAAGCGCGGCCCACGCTGGCTGAGCGGACCGGGCCCGCGCGACGGCAGCGTGGACGGCTGCGGCGTCGGCTACGGGATAGCGCCTCCAGACCTCACCCGTGGCCGGGTCACGCGACTCCGGAAGCCGGCCGCCGGCCGTGGGTTGGATAGCGAGGGCTTCGGCATCAGGGCTGAGCACGAACGATTCCCGGGCGAGAGGTGACTCAGACAATGCCACGCTAACTGCGGGGCCGCCAGCGTGTAAGGAATGTGACGCCACATCGTGGGGGCGGGTATGTGAAGTGCGGGATCGCGGCGAGGTACTGCTGTCAATTTCCGAACTGTACGCAGCCGCAAGCTGTTTGTTCGCAATGGGTTACGTGTTTAGCAGGTCGTACCAAGCGGGACGATGGAGGCCTCCAGCCGATCGGGGCGCCTCCTCGGGATCTCGATCCGGAGCGTGATGGCATCGCAATCACGGCGCTTGGGGGCGGTAGCGAGGGAGGAGTCGCCCGGGGTATTGTGGGCTATCCAACCAGCCAACCCGACCCCCGTGCGAGAGAACTCCGACATCGACCCCGCGATCCCGTTGCGTGCGCGCGGCGGGGACATGGAGGCGTATGCGGAGCTCGTGGAGTTCTTCCACGTGCGTTGTCTGCGTTACGCGCGGTACATGCTGGGCGACGACGAGGATGCGGAAGAGGCGGTGCAGGACACGTTCGTGCGGGTGTATGACCACTTGGGGCAGTTCCGCCAGGACGCCCGCTTCGAACCGTGGCTGTTCCGGATTCTCGCGAACCGGTGCCGGACGGCGCGCGAGCGCCGGCGGCGGCGTGAGTCGCTGGTGGTGACGGGCGAGTTGCCCGCCGTGGCGTCGGCGGTGGCGGTGGAGTCAGCGGAGACGTCGCGGGACGTGATGGAAGAGGTGGAGGCGGCGCTGGAGTCGCTGCCCGCGGAGCAGCGGGAGGCGTTCCTGCTGCGCCACGTGGAAGATCTGTCGTACGAGGACATGGCGGTCATTACCGGAGTGCGGCTTTCCGCACTTCGCATGCGGGTGAAACGCGCGTGTGACGCGTTGCGCATCCGCCTGCAACAGGAGAAGTGATATGCTGGACGCACATGACGAACTGATCGATCGGGCGGCGGCGACGCTGCGGCGACGGCAGGCGCCGAATCCGCGGGTGGTGTCGCGGATTCTGGGCACCGTCGAGGGACGGCCGCGCCGCTGGTGGCGCGCGGTCACCTGGCCGTCGGCGCCGTTCTCGCTGGCGGCGACGGTGACGCTCGCGGCGGCCGGGCTGGTGATCGGCTTCCTGGGGTCCGAAGCCACGGGCGTGGACGCCACCCGGAACACGCTGGCCGCGGCGCCGGGGGCGCAGGTGCTGCCGGTGGTTCCGGCGGCGCGCGCGACCGGCGAGGCGGTGCCGGTGCCGGTCCAGTTCACCCTGCGCGGCGTCCGGGCGTCGACCGTGGCGCTGGTGGGCGATTTCAATGGCTGGTCACAGACGACCACCCTACTCGAGCCGGGCGCCGAGCCCGGCACGTGGAGCGTGACCCTCCCGTTGTCGACGGGGCGGCACGTGTATGCGTTCGTGGTCGATGGCCGTACCTGGATGACCGATCCGCGGGCGCAAACGGCCCGTGATCTGGACTTCGGGCGTGCAAACTCCGTACTTATCGTGCAGGCACCGTGATGATCCTTCGTCGATTCCTCCTGCTTTCGCTTGCGTCCAGCGCTGCCGCCACCGGAGCGCGCGCGCAGGCGGCCCGCCTCGACGCCTCGGCCGATCTTGGCCTGCGGCGCGCGGTGGAACGCGAGCTCGTGGCCGCACGCGCCATCGGGCTGCCTGAAGGCCTGCTGGTTGCCAAGGCCAATGAGGGCATCGCCAAGCGCGCCACGCCGAAGCGCATCACGGATGCCGTCGCCGCCCTTGGAAAGCGGCTGCAGGTTGCGCGCGATCAACTCGCGCCCAACCCAAGCGACGACGAGATTGCTGCCGGCGCCGACGCGCTCTATGTCGGCGTTCCCGCGCCCATGCTGAAGAAGATGCGCGCGGCCTGGCCCAACCGGTCGCTGGCCCTCCCCCTCGGCGTGCTCACCGAGCTCGTCGCGAAGGGACTGCCGCCGGGACGCGCCGCACAGGTCGTGACAGACCTGATGGCGCGCGGAGCCACCAACGTGCAGCTGTACGCGCTCGCGCAGTCGGTCCAAGGCGACGTCGCCGCCGGCTGGGCGCCGGAAGCTGCACTCGATTTGCGCGCCCGCGGGGTGATGTCGCTCCTGCCACCTGCCCCCGCCGCGTCCGCGTTCGCCAATCCGCTTTCGCGGAGGCCGTGACGCCCATGCGATGAGGGGTCTCGCCGCCGTCTGCTTGCTGCTCGCCGCATCCCAACGTGCGGCGGCGCAGGCCCCAGATGAGATTCGCGTGGAGGCAGGCGCCGCCCAGGTGCGGCAAGCCGGCAACCGGTGGCGCTCGGCTGCGCTCTTCGGCGTCACGTGGCGCCGCACGCAGGAGCGCTTCGTGACCACCGCGAGCGGTTCCGTCACGGCCGCGCGGGACTCCATCGATACCGCGCAGGGATTGCTCGCGGTCCGCTATCAGGTTGCGAAGTTCCCGCGATGGCGCGTGGAATCGGGAATGGCCGGCGCCATCTTCGGGCTCACCTCGCTGACCGGTGGCGGCAACGCCGCGGCCTTCACGCGAGTCCAGCGCGCCAGCGGCACGCACGGCGTTTGGGCAGGAGGCGCCGGTGGACTCACGAACCGGCTGGGCCGCAACATGCAGGCGTCCGCCTTCGATGTCGGCGCCTGGGGCGAATACAAGCGCACTTCCGGGACCGTCGCCGCCGTCGTCACCCGCTCGCATGACACCGACCTGCTCGCGGCGAGCAGCATCCCGTCGCGGCGTCCCGTCGGCCCGTACACCGTCCGCGACGCGACCATCACGCTCCAGCAGACGTTCTCGGCATTCGACCTGGCGGCCGTCGGCACCCGACGGACCGGCGAAGGCGTCGCGCCGAAGGTGAATGACCGCGCATTCATGCTGGCCGCCGCGTTCTACCTCTCCCCGGTCGTGGCGCTCACCCTCTCGGGCGGCCGGCAGCTCGCCGACCCGCTGCGTGCCCTCCCGGACGCCAAGTTCCTCTCCGCCTCCGTGCGCGTCCTTTTCCTGCGCCGCGACCCCGCGGTGCTGCAGATCGATCGCTACGGTGCCATCGCCCTCATGAAGTCCGACCGCGATGGCGGCGCCACGCTCACCATTCGCGTGCTGGCCAACGCCAACGCGCGCGTGGAAGCGTACGGCACGTTCAGCGGCTGGCAGCCGGTGCCGATGCAGTGGGTGCTCGACGCCTGGGAGTTGCAGGTGCACCTCCCGCCGGGCCCGCAGCGCGTGGCCGTCCGTGTCAACGGCAGTCAGTGGCGCGCCCCGGCGAACTTGACGAAGGTCACGGACGAGTTTGGCGGCGAGGCGGGGATGGTGGTGGTTCCATAGGGCGGAGAACGACAGAGTACGACAGAGTACGACAGAGGACGGCAGCGAACTGCGGCCGAGACACGCTGGCGCATCGGCGCGTGCACGGCATATTTGCCTCTCGGCCGCGCTCTGCCCTCAGCCATCAGCCATCAGTCATCCGCCTTCCGCCCTCCGCCACTCGTGAGGCCTCCATGGATCGCCGCCACTTCTTAGCAGGCCTCGCTGCCGCGGGCGTCACGCTTCCCGCCTTCCGGGCGACGGCCATGCAGCAACTCGCGAAGGCGCGCAGCATCGCGGGCCATCGGCCGCCGGGCGCGCTGGCCGACGACGAACTGTACTGGGCGCAGATCCAGCGCGCCTTCGACGCCGATCGGACGATGATCAACCTGAACAACGGGGGGATCTCGCCGACGCCGTCGCACGTGCTGGAGCAGATGATCCGCGACCTGAAGTTCACCAACGAGCTTCCGGTCGAGCACATGTGGCGCGTGCTCGAGCCGCGCATGGAAAGCACGCGGCGCGACCTCGCGCGCGACTTCGGCTGCGACCCGGAGGAAATGGCGGTCGTCCGCAATGCGTCCGAGGCGCTGGAGACCATGATCTTCGGCATTGACCTCAAGCGCGGCGATGAGGTCCTGCTCACCAACCAGAACTACCCGCGGATGATCACGTCGTGGCAGCAGCGCGAGCGCCGCGAGGGGATCGTGCTCAAGCAGATCTCCTTCAAGGTGCCGCCGCCCAGCGACGCGTACATCGTCGAGCAGTTCCGCCAGGCGATCACGCCGCGCACGAAGGTCATCGAGGTCACGCACATCACCAACCTCACCGGGCAGATCCTCCCGGTGCGCGAGCTCGTGAAGATGGCGCGCCCGCTGGGCATCGAAGTCTTCGTGGACGGCGCCCACGCCTTCAACCATTTCCCGTTCACGCGCGACGAACTCGACGTCGACTACTACGGCACGTCGCTGCACAAATGGACGCACGCCCCCATCGGCACGGGCTTCCTCTACGTGCGCAAGGCCAGGATTCCGCAGCTCTGGTCGCTGATGGGCTCCACGGCCGGCAACCAGGCGAACATCCGCAAGTACGAGGAGATCGGCACGCATCCGCAGGCGAACTTCAACGCGGTCTCCGCGGCGCTCGCGTTCAGTCGCGGCATCGGCGCCGAGCGCAAGATCGCCCGTTTGCGCTACCTGCGGGACCGGTGGGCGAAGCGGCTCCTCGCCTCCAGCGACCGCGTCAAGGTGCTCACGCCGCTCGACAATGACCGCGCGGGAGCCATCTGCCTCTTCAGCGTGGACGGCATCGATCCGGGCAAGCTTGGCGGCTGGCTGCTCAGCAACCACCGCATCGTGACCACGCCGATTGGACATCCGGAGTTCAGCGGCATCCGCATCACCCCAAGCGTCTACACCAGCGTCGACGAAGTGGACACCTTTGCCGATGCGGTGCTGAAGGCGATCGCGAAGGGGATTGCATAGGCGGCCGGGGCGGCCATTGACGTACCACCGCCGGCGCTGAGGGAATTCCGCATGGCATCCCGGATCCAGGGAGTACGCGCGAGCCGACTGCTGGTGGTCGACGACAGCGACTTCGACCGCAAGATGATCGCCACGGTCCTCGCCCACGAGGGCTACGAGATCGCGCATGCGTCGTCCGGGGCCGCCTGCCTGGAGATCGTGGCGACCTTCGACCCGGACCTCATCCTGCTCGACGTGATGATGCCGGGCATGGACGGATTCGAAGTCTGCCGCACCCTGCGCGCCACGCCGCGGCATGCGCGCATCCCGGTGCTCATGGTCACGGGGCTGTCGGACGCCGAGTCCATGGTGAAGGGGCTCGAAGCGGGCGCCGATGACTTTCTGGGCAAGCCGTTCAACAAGTGGGAACTGCGTGCGCGCGTGGCGGCGCTCATCCAATTGGGTGTGCAGCAGCGCGCCCTCGCCGAGCACGACCGGTTCAACTGGGCGGTGGAGCACGCCGACGACGGTTTCGTGCTCGTGGACCGCGCCGACCGCATCCTGCACTGCAACGTCAGCGGCCGCCGCTACCTGGGCTTCGGCGAGCATGACGCCATCGAGGGGCTCTTCGTCGAACGACTGGCGCGCGACAGCGTGCCCCAGCCCGCCGACGCGTGGGAACGGTGGGGCGCTCCCGACGGACGGAATCAGCCCTTCCGCCTCGTGCGCACCGTCCCGGGCGGCCGCCTCAGGGAGTGGGTGCTGGTCACGCCGCACCAGAACCCCGACGATCCGGACGGGATGGTCGTCGTGGCCCTGCGGGATGTCAGCCAGCAAGTGGAGCGCCAGATGCGGCAATTCGAGTTCCACGAACTCGTGTCGCACAAGCTGCGCACGCCGCTGGCGAGCATGGTCGGCGCGGTGGATTATCTCGCCGCCGTGCGCGCCGAGTTTCCGGACGCGCGCGCGCAACAGCTGCTCGACATCGTGGTGCGCTCGACCAACCGGCTGCGCGAGTCCGTGCAGGAGGTCCTCGAATTTGCCGGTGAAGGCGCACCGCGCGAACTCCCCATGCCCGCGGCGCAGCTGCCGCAGCTGGCCCGCGACGTCGCCGCGGACGTCGAGGTGGAGTTGTCCGAGCTCGACGTCGCCGACGGACTGCCCGAGCTGCCCGTGGCACTCGGCGAGGTGTCGCTGCGCGCCATCCTGCGCGAGCTGATGCAGAACTCGCGCCGCTTCCACCCGTCGGGCCGTCCGTCCGTCGGCGTCCGCATTGCCGGCGTTGGCAAGGACGCGCTGCGCATCGAGGTCGAGGACGACGGCGTCGACATGACGCCGCGGCAGCTCAAGCGCGCCTTCGAACCGTACGTGCAGGGCGATCCGGAGCTCACCGGTGAAGTGCCGGGCATGGGGCTCGGTCTTTCGGTCGTCGCGACGCGGGTCTGGGGCGTGGGGGGACGATGCGCGATCGAGAACTGCGGCGTCCGTCCCGGCGTGCGCGTGCGACTCGACCTGCCGCTGGTCGTTCCCTGACGCGCGCGCCGCGACGGCTGGCGCCGCCGCGTGGAGCTTCTCCACGCGAGGACGGGCGGCGGTGAGTCGCGCGCTATAGTTTAGCGCGACGGAACTCCCTTACCCCGCCACTCATGGCCGCCCGAAAGACAACGACAAAGACCAGCCCGAAGTCCGCCGCCGCGAAGCCCACCCGCGCCGCGGCGAAGTCGTCCGCGAAGCGACGCAATCCAGCATCCAAGGCCACGACGAAGTCGAAGTCGCGTACCGCAGCGCCGGCGGAGGGTCCGTGGGCCGCCGTGTTCGCTCCACGCGCGAAGGGTGAGCGCCGATACTGGCTCGTGAAGTCGGAGCCAGGCGTCTTTTCGTGGAACGACCTGATGGCCGCGGCCGATCGCTCCACGCACTGGGATGGCGTGCGCAATCATGCCGCGCGCAACTTCCTGCGCGATGGCATGAAGCACGGCGATCTCGTCTTCTTCTACCACTCGAGCGCCGAGCCCGCGGCGATCGTCGGCATCTGCGCGGTGGTGCGCGAGGCGTATCCGGACCCCACCGCCTTCGATCCGGCGCACCACGGATTCGACGAGGACTCGTCGCCCGCCAAACCCACCTGGTACATGGTGGACCTGCGCGCCGTCGAGCCGCTGACGTCGCCCGTCACCCTCCCGATGATCAAGCGAACGAAGGCGCTCGCGCAGATGGCGCTGCTGCGGGTTGGCCGCCTCTCGGTGACGCCCGTGACGGCCGCGGAGTGGAAGGCGATTCTCGAACTCGCCCGCGGGTGATGCGGATGCACGCGGACCGCCGCGCGCTTCGCCGCGCCGCGCTTCGCCGCGCGCTCCGTGGCGCGCTCGCTGGTGTGTTGCCGCTGGCGCTGGCGGTCATGGTGACCTCGCGCTCGCTTGGGGCGCAAGGCAGGTCGGCGCCCGCGACAAGACCATGGCTGGACGCTCGGCGCCCCGTGCGCGAACGCGCGCGGCTGCTGCTCGCGCGCATGACCCCCGAGGAGAAGTTCTGGCAGCTGTTCATGTCGCCGGGCGATCCGGTGCGCGACAGCGCCGCCTTTGTCCACGGCGCGTACGGGGTGCAACTGCTCGATCTCCGTGAGCCGTCGGCGGGCGGCACGGCGGCGGCCGCGGCACGGGCGGATTCGGTGCAGCGCTTCTTCGTGGAACGGACGCGGCTGGGCATTCCCGCCATTCTCTTCGAGGAGGGCGTGCACGGCCTGATGCAGGCTGGCGCCACGGTCTTCCCGCAGGCCATCGCGCTCGCGGCCACCTGGGACACCGCGCTCGTCGGCGGCGTGGCCCGCGAGATTGCACGACAGGCTCGCGACCGCGGCATCCGGCAGCTGCTTGCGCCGGTCGTCAACCTGGCGCGCGACCCGCGGTGGGGACGCGTCGAGGAGACGTACGGCGAGGATTCGTGGTTGAGCGCGGCGATGGGTGCTGCGTACGTGCGTGGCCTGGAGGGCAACGGCGTCGTGGCCACACCCAAGCACTTCGTGGCCAATCATGGCGACGGCGGACGCGACAGCTACCCGGTGAGCGCGGACGATGCGACGCTGGAGGACCTGCATCTGCCGCCGTTCCGCGCGGCGATCGTCGGTGCGGGGGCACGCGCGGTGATGGCGTCGTACAACAGCGTGAACGGTGTGCCGGCCTCGGCCAGCCGCCGGCTGCTGACCGAAGTGCTGCGCCGGCAGTGGAACTTCACCGGGGTCGTGATCTCCGATGCCGGCGGTGTGGGCGGCGCGAACGTCCTGCATCACACCTCCGCGGATTACGCCGAGTCCACGGCGCGGGCGCTGCGGGCCGGTCTCGACGTGATCTTTCAGGGCTCCGTCGAGTCGGCGCCACTTTTCCGTGCGGCAATCACGCGGGGCCTGGTGCCGGCCGCGACGCTGGATCGGGCGGTGCTGCGCGTGCTGCGGCTCAAGTTCGCGCTGGGCTTGTTCGAGCATCCGTTCGCGCGCCCAGGTCGTTCAGGGAGCTTGATGCGGGAAATGGACGTGGCTGTCGCGTCGCTCGTGCTCCTCCGCAACGAACGCCGGACGCTCCCGCTCTCGCCGCTCACGCGTCGCATTGCGCTGATCGGCGAGGACGCGGTCGCGATGCGCACCGGGGGATACAGCGTCCGCCCCGTCGTCGAGAAGTCGCTCGCCGCCGCGCTGCGCGCGCGCCTGCGAGACTCCGCTGCGGTGCGGACGGCGTCGGGTCCGGGCCTCGGGCGCGCCCCCTGGGTGCTCGTGCCGCCCGAGGCGCTGACGCATGACTCGGCGGGTCGCGCCAGGCCCGGACTCAGCGCCGAATACTTCGCGAACGCTGCGCTCACGGCGCCGGCGTCAAGCACGCGCATCGACCCGGGCGTGGATGCGTCCTACTCGTTCCTGCCGCCCGCGCCGGGACTGTCGACGGACTGGTTCTCCGTGCGCTGGACGGGCGAGGTGCGCGTCCCCGCCGACGCGCCGGTGCGCGTCGCGGTCGAGGGCGACGATGGCTATCGGCTCTGGCTCGACGACACCCTCGTCGTCGACGGCGAGCCAAAAGTCTCGTTCGGCACGCGGTCCACGCGAACGACGGTCCGCCCGGGCGTGCATCGGCTGCGGCTCGAATATCGCCAGACCACCGGGACGGGGCGGGTGCGGCTCCTGTGGGATGCCGGCGTGCACGACGACGCGGAAGCGCGCATCATCGAGGCGGTGGATGCAACACGCGGCGCCGACGTGGCCATCGTGACCGTGCGGGTGGACGAGGGTGAGTTCCGCGACCGGTCGACGCTGCGGCTCCCCGGCCGACAGGAGGCATTGATCGCGCGTCTCGCCGACACGGGCGTTCCGCTGGTCGTGCTCATCGTTGCCGGTGGCGCGGTCAACGCCGCGCCGTGGCTCGAGCGCG
The DNA here is from genome assembly GCA_036504815.1 of Gemmatimonadaceae bacterium. Lineage (NCBI taxonomy): Bacteria > Pseudomonadati > Gemmatimonadota > Gemmatimonadia > Gemmatimonadales > Gemmatimonadaceae > Gemmatimonadaceae bacterium. Next base: position 258,174 of record DASXUN010000030.1, read on the forward strand.
CCGAAGCGGTGATGCAGGCGATGTATCCCGGCGACTCCGCCGCCGAGGCCATCACGCAGGTGCTGTTCGGCGACGTCGCGCCGGGTGGCCGGCTGCCGTTCACCGTGCCACGCAGCGATGGGCAGCTGCCGCTCGTGTATGACCACCTCCCCACGGGGCGCGGTGATGATTATGTGGATCTGACCGGGCAGCCGCTGTTTCCGTTCGGGTATGGGCTCACCTATGTGCCCTTCGACTACAGCGGCCTCGAGATCACCGGCCGTGCGCGAAGCATGCGCGACACCGTGCACGTCACCGCGTGGGTGCGGAACATGGAGCGGACGCCGGGGCGGATCGCGGGCGACGAAGTGGTGCAGCTGTACGTGCGACACATGACGGCACCGACCGCGCAGCCCGTCCTTTCGCTGCGGGGGTTCGCCCGCGTCTCACTGTCTCCCGGCGAGGGGCGGCGGGTACAGTTCGACGTGCCGGCCGCGGCGTTGTTCGTGCGCGACGAGCGCGGCGCGCGCGTGCCGCCGACGGGCCCGATTGAATTCTTCGTCGGCGCGTCGTCGCGCGACATTCGCCTGCGGGGCGTGCTGACGACGGCGGGAGGCAGGCCATGACCGATCACGACGGGCGCCGCGTGATCACGCGCCGCGACTTCACAGCGATGCTGGCTGGCAGCACCGTCGTGGCGGGAGCAGGGATCGCATGGCCGCGCGGCGTACAGGCCCACGGCGCGGCATCGCACGACGCGCACGCGGCTCCGTCCTCCGGCACCTACACATTCGCACGGCCGCGTCCCACCCCGGCCCAGCTGGCGTGGCAGCGCGACGAGTTCGCGCTCTTCCTGCACTTCGGCGTCAACACCTTCACCGACCGCGAGTGGGGCGACGGCACCGAGAGTCCGGCGATCTTCAATCCGGCCGCCCTCGACGCGCGGCAGTGGGCGCGCGTGGCGCGCGACGCCGGTGCGCGCTGCGTCATCCTCACCGCCAAGCATCACGACGGGTTCTGCCTGTGGCCCACGAAGACCACGAGCCACTCCGTCGCCCGCAGTCCGTTTCGCGGGGGCGCGGGCGACGTGGTGCGCGAGTGCGTCGCGGCCGCGCGCGCCGAAGGCTTGCGCGTGGGACTCTATTGCTCGCCGTGGGACCGCAATGCGCCCGCCTACGGCGACTCGCCGCGCTACAACGACCTGTACATCGCGCAGCTGACCGAACTGCTCACGCAGTACGGCGACATCGCCGAGGTCTGGTTCGACGGCGCCAATGGCGAAGGGCCCAACGGCCGGCGGCAGGTGTACGACTGGCCGCGCATCTGGGGAACGGTGCGGCGTCTGCAGTCCCGCGCGGTCATGTTCTCGGACGCCGGCCCCGACGTCCGCTGGATTGGCAACGAAGTCGGATCGGCGGGTGATCCAAATTGGTCCACGGTCGATCCGGCGATCGTGACGGCCCCCGGCGTGGACGGTCCCGAGATCATCCGCTCGCTGCAGCACGGCGACCGCGATGGCTCCGTCTGGCGCCCGGGGGAGACCGACGTGTCCATCCGGCCGGGCTGGTTCTATCATGCCGCCGAGGACGCCAGGGTGAAATCGGTGGACGCCCTGATGCAGATCTGGTTCTCGTCGGTCGGGCGCAACAGCAAGCTCCTGCTCAACGTGCCGCCGAATCGCGACGGCGTGATCGCCGACGCCGACGCGCAGCGCCTGCGGGAGTTCCGCGCGGCGCGCGACGTGCTCTTCTCGCGTGAGTGCACTCCGCCGCGCTGGCGGTGGCGTTCACTGCCCGGCCCGGGCCTCGAGGGAGGTGCCGCCCTGCCGGCGCCGGCCGCGCTCGCCGTCGTCCGGCTCGCCGAGCCCATCGAGTACGGCCAGCGGATCGCGCGCTATCGGGTCGAAGGCGACCGCGGTGACGGCACGTGGATCCCGCTCGCGGCGGGCCAGACCATCGGGCACTGCAAGCTCGACCGCGTCGATGCGACGGCCACGGTCACCAGGGTGCGCGTGATCGTCGACGAGGCGGTGGCGACGCCGCTCCCTATCGCCGTGCGCCTGTTCGCCGCAACGTAGTTCGCCAGCAACGCGGCCCCCCGGCGCGTAGCATCCGTGACGGCACTGCGCCGCCGTGCACGGTGATCACATCGACCCGGGTTCCCGCAATGACCTTCCGCTCCATCGCCTGCCTCGCGGCCGCGCTTGCGCTCGCCGCGTTACCCGCCGCCGCCCAGCGCGGCGCCCCGCGCTCCGACGGGCCATCCGGCCCGCCCAAGGTGCACGTCGTCCCGGGCATCCGCAGCGGCCCCAGCGCCTTCCCGCTCGCCAACTACGAGCAGGTCAAGCCGGTCGTCGCCGGCCAGATGGATTTCAAGCACTACCACACGAGCGTCGAGATCGAGGAGTGGATGCGGAAGTGGGCGAAGGAGCATCCCGACTTCGTGGAGCTCACGTCCGTCGGCAAGAGCTTCGGCGGCCGCGACATCTGGCAGCTGACGCTGACCGACAAGAAGACCGGCAAGGACACCGACAAGCCCGCCGCCTTCTTCGAGGGCGGCCGGCACTCGGGGGAGATCACGGCGACGGAGAGCGCGCTGTATCTCGCCTGGTACCTGGTGGAGAACTACGGCAAGGACCCCGAGGTCACGAAGCTGCTCTCCACCAAGGCCGTGTACATCAAGCCGATGAACAATCCCGACGGCTCCGATATGTACCGCCTGACGGCGCAGGCCAATCGCAGCAGCGTGCGTCCCTACGACGATGATGGCGACGGCCTGCTCGACGAGGATCCGCCCGAGGATCTCGACGGCGACGGCTTCATCATGCAGCTCCGCAAGTACGTGGGGCCCGGCAAGGGCGACGCGGTCAAGGACTCGCTCGACAAGTCGGGGCGCCTGATGCGCCGCGTCGGCCCCGGCAGGGGCGATTACCTGCTGCTGCCGGAAGGGATCGACAACGACGGCGACGGCCGCGTGAACGAGGACGGCGTCGGCGGCCTCGACCTGCACCGCAACTACCCGGAGAACTGGCGGCCGATGCGCGAGGCGACCGGCCGCGGCTGGACGCAGGGCGGCGCGGGCGAGTATCCGCTGTCGGAACCGGAGACGCGTGCCGTGGTGCTCTTCCTCATGTCGCACCCGAACGTCAGCGTGGCCAACTCGATGGATACCGCGGTGCCGATGATGCTGCGCGCGCCGTCGACGTGCGAAGAGACCGAGTGCATGTATCCCGCTGACCTGAAGTTTTACCAGCACTTCGATTCGGTGGGGATCGCCAAGACCAGCTATCCGTGGGCGGGCGACGTCTATCGCGTCTACAACACCCGCACGCCCGTCAATCCGTTCACGGGCGACTCGGCGCGCCCGGCCCCGCTCTTCGGCCACGGGCCGGACTTCGGGTACTTCCAGTACGGCGCCATCTGGTACGGCGACGAACTGTGGAACGGCGGCCGGGAGAAGGACTACAACAAGGACGGTCGCATCGACGAGTACGAGGTGCTGCGCTTCTGTGACGAGGACTACGGCGGCAAGTGCTTCAAGCCGTGGACCAAGTTCAATGCCGGCGGCACGCTGGGCGAAGTCGAGGCGGGCGGCTACAACCCGAAGTTCTGGTCGCAGAATGCACCGCCCGAGTGGCTCGAGAAGTGGGCGCGCAACGAGGCCATGTTCAACCTCTATCTCGCGTCGTCGCTCCCGCACGTCGAAATCGTCAGCGTGACCTCGGCGCCCGTGAAGCTGGCCAAGGGCGCCAAGGTGCCCGCCGACTCGGCGACGCACGAAATCAGGATCACCCTGCGCAACGACGGCCGGCTGCCGACCGCGCTCGACATGGCCAAGCGGGTGAAGATTGTCCGGCCGGACATGCTGATGCTGCGCGGCGAGGGCGCCAACACGCGGGTCATCGGCCGGGTGCCGGAGTTCTGGGTGACGGGCGGCGAGACAAAGGTCGTCACGCTGCGCGTGAAGGCGGGGACCGGCGATCCCGACCGCAAGCTGACCGTGCGTTACCTGAGCACGCGCGGCGGCATCGCGGAGGCGAAGCACCAGATTGCGCCGTGAGTGACGGCGCGTGAACGGGGGCGTGCGGCGCATCTCGCCGCACGCC